>CALMIB010000067.1 GCA_937863945.1 uncultured Longilinea sp. | reverse complement strand
TTTGCTCCAGGAATGACTGGCTGAAAATTCCTTCGGCATGCCAGCCCTGCTGCCAGAACTGTCGTTCCCGGTCCGTGCGCGGTTGAGCGCGTAGAATGGCTGCGATATTCTCTGAAAAATGGGTGTCCACGTGATTCGATAACTGTTTGCCGGTGAATTTCCGAAATTCAGTCAGGGTCTTTTCGAGACGTTTAGGATCGAAATCTTTATCGAATACCACAGCATGAAAATGGGTCGGCATGATGACGTAGGCAATCACGCACAGGTTTTTCTGTTGAACACAGTGATTCAGGCTGCCCGTGACGATCTCTGCCGCGGTTTCGTCGATGAAGATGGGCAACCATTCTACAATGGTGAAGGTGACAAAGTAAACCCCGATACCTTCGGTGATGCGGTAACGATCCATGCGGTGATTATAGATCACTTGTGATGTTTGTGGTGGTCGGAGACCGGTGAATATGTGCGCTCGGTCTGGAGACCGGCGCGATCGAGGTCCTTTGATGGCGCCGGTCTCCGACCGTGCGCCTCTTGGTTTTGGTCTGTGACCTTTATGGTGCGGTCGTGAGCCCCGCGTGATTGGGGTCAGAGACCGGTGGATATGCGCGCTCGGTCTGGAGACCGGCGCGATCAAGTTGGTTTTGGTCTTTGACCCCGGCGCGATCGAGGTCCTTTGATGGCGCCGGTCGCCTGCCCTCGAAGAGGGTCGACCGTGCGCCTCTTGGTTTTGGTCATTCGCTTTCACCCCGCGGCGACGCGGTTGCGGCCGGTTTGCTTGGCGAAATACAAGGCCTGGTCGGCGTGCGCGATGAGATGCGTGATGCCGGTCATGTCGGGCGTCATTTGCGCCACGCCGATGCTGGCGGTGATGTGCAGCGACCCGGCCGAGGTTTCAAACGGCGCGCCGGCAATGGCCGCGCGGATGCGCTCGGCGACGGCCAGTGCGGCCTGCCCGTCGGTTTCCACCAGCAGGATGAGGAACTCCTCGCCGCCAAAGCGCACGGCCACGTCCAGCTCGCGGATATTGCAACGCACGCGGTCGGCCAGTTGGCGCAGCACTTCGTCACCCACCAGGTGTCCATAGGTATTATTGACCCGCGAGAACAGGTCCAGGTCAATCATCAACGCCGAGAGCGGGCGGTCAAAGCGCCGGGAGCGCTCGACTTCGCGTTCGCCGAATTCGTGCATGCCGCGCCGGTTGAACAGCCCGGTCATTTCGTCGGTGATGGCCACGCGCTGGATCTGCTCGTACAGGCTGGCGTTGTAGAAAGCCACCGCCAACTGGCTGGCGAAGGTGCTCATCACCGTGCGGTCGCTTTCAAACAGGTTGCCCCACACTGCCAGCAGCCCGATGACGCGTTCCTTGACAACCAGCGGCAGCAGGAACAGGCGGGTCTGCGGGGTGAAATTGGCCAACCGTACCAGCTCATGCAGCGTTTCTGAATCAATCAGGTCTTGCAGTCCGTAAATTTGCAGGATCGGATCGGGAATGTAATACGCAGCCTGGTCGGTGTAGAAGGCCAGGCGCACTTTTTCATTGTTCACCAGGTGGACAATTTTCTCGTGGCGGTTGCGCCAATCGGGGTGCGTGCGGAAGGAATAATACTGAAGTTGCAACTCGCCGGTGGCCGGGTCATCCAGGATGATGCCGTAAGCCAGGCCAAGTTGGGATAACTCGGTCTCGAGCGTATGAATGACGCCGCTGGTGTCGGCGGCTGCGCCGATGCGCGTGGCGACGTGATCGAGCGCGGCGAACAGGTCGGTGGCGCGGGCTAACTGGCGGGCGCGGGTGCGCTCAGCCTCCAGCAGATGATTCTTGTTGATGCCCAGCGCAACCTGCAGGGTGGCCTGTTCGCCCAGGGTCACCTCGGCCGGGCTGATGCGGTGCGGCTCCTGGAAGCCAATCAGCACCACGCCCAGGTGCTGCTCCTCCAGCACCATCGGCAGCGCCAGCAGCGCGCGGCACGGGTGCAGCAGCGCCGCGGCCGATTTTACGTCCGGGCGGGTGGACAGGTCTTCGATGACCATGGGCCGTTCCACACGCGCAAAGCCGTCCAGCTCGGGGCCAGCGATCTGGCCGTTTAGCACGGGGCGTCCGCCCATGATGGCGCCGACGGAAGGGTAGGGTTCGCCGTTTTCAAACAGCAGGATGGCTGCGCTGTTCGCTTCGAACAACGCCGCCAGGCTGTTGACCATGTGGTTGAGCATTTCGGACTGTGTGGCGGCCGATATGGCTGCCTGCGCCATTTGGTTGAGCAGCGCAATTTGCTGCGCTCGGCGGCGGGCATCCTCCAGCAGCCGGGCATTGCGGATGGCCAGGGCGGCCTGGTCGGCAAACACCTGCAGCCGTTCGGCGTGCGCCTGGGTGTACCGGTCCGGCGCCACGCTGTCAATGTTGAGGAAGCCGACGGTTTTCCCATCCTGGCGAATGGGAGCGCTGGCAAAGGACTGAATCCAGTCGAAGCTTGGGTCGATCCCCCAAGTGTCACGGCCGCCGGAGAGAAAATTGATGGTTGGGCGCCCTTCTTCGAACATATACGCAAAGCCGGGAAAATTCTTGATTTGGAAGCGCAGGTTCATAACATAATCCTGCAACCCGCGTTCTTGATACCCCCGCGCGCCCACCACCCGGGCTACGTCTTCTTCAATGACCATGATGTTGGCCGCATCCATGGGAACCACTTTTTCAACGTTTGCCAGCACCTGGTCAAACACTTCCTGTAAATTCAGGCTGGCATTCAGGATTTCGGCGGTGTCGCGCAGCGCTTCGGCCATCTGGCGCTGGTCGTGCTCGGCCCGGTAAAGCTGTTCGATCTGTTGATCCACCTGCCGCCGCTGGAAGGCTGCGCCGAAAACATCCGCCGCGATTTTCAGGCCCTCTTCCTCGGCCTTGGACCAGACCGCCTGCTTGTCGCTGTCGAAGCTGATGAAGCCCCACACGCGGTTCTCCACGTAGATGGGCACCACCAACATTCCGGCGATGTTCATTTTCTCGAGCAGGCTGCTTATTTGAGGCGGAAAGTCATCCCGTTGGCTGTTTAAGATGTGGTTTTCCAGCAATTGGGTCACCGTGGCGCTCTGCCTGGGCATGCGGATGACCATTTCGTCGAGATGGAATTTGGACCGGAAGTCCTGGCCGTCGTTCGACCAGAACGAGACTGGCTGCAGGAAAAAGAATTCGTCGCTCTCGTTTTCGACTTGGTAAATGGTGACGTGGTTGGCCTGGCTGGCGCTGCCCAGCGCCTGCAGGGCGCGCTGCAGCCCCTTATTCCAGTCCGGCATGCGCAGCAGATCTTCGGCAGCAAATCCGACCGCTTCGAGGATGCGTTCGCGGCTGTGCAGTTCGGCGGCGATGCGGCGCTGCTCGGTGATATCCTCCAGTATGCCGATGCCGTACACCTTCTTGCCTTGCTGGCTCCATACCAGCGAAAGGGTCAGCCGCCCCCAGAACATACTGCCGTCCTTGCGCAGGTAGCGCAATTCGCGCTGCGCGTTCGATCCGCCCTTCTGGATCATGTCGAGCATCATGGCGCGGTCCTGCTGGCGGTCTTCGGGGTGGGTGATCTCGTCGGTAATGCGCCCGATCAGTTCCTCGCGCGCGTAGCCGAACATCTGGCAGAGCAGCGTGTTGGCGTCCAGGATGGTGCTGGCATTGTCAACCAGCACGATCCCAAAGCCTGCGTTTTCGTAGGTCAAGCGGAAACGCGCTTCGCTGTTGACCAGTTCGGTGCGGATGCGCATGCGGTCGAGCAGGTTGGTGTAGATCTCGGTGGTCGCCGTATCATTAAAAAAAAAAATGGGGGGGGGGGG
>CALMIB010000066.1 GCA_937863945.1 uncultured Longilinea sp. | reverse complement strand
CCAACACAACGCCGCTGCCTGACTAAATCTACTCCAATGAAGTCATCGCCCAGGTGGTCTTTTTTGTGGGTGACGAGATGTGTGAAATTTCCTACGCGGATAAAAAGGGCAAGTACCAGAAGCAGGAAAGCATTGCCTTGCCCAAGATTTGATGGATTGGTGAACCTTTACCGACGCCGGATATTTCATTCATGATAGAATAAATCAAGGTCCATCACCGGTCATGGTTACCTTTCAGACCGGTGGTTTCAATCCCTGCCAGGCAAACCAGGCGGCGGCAACGAGGGAAGCGCGTGACCGAACTGCTGAACAGCACCCTCCACTTTTCCTGCAATCCGAAATCCGGTTGTTTTTCGCTGCGTCCACTGGATGAAACCCTGCCGGCCCTGGTCAATGCGCGCCTGCAAATTGAAATCAGGCTGAAAGGCCGCCCGGCTCGTCTGCTGGATGGGGCCTGGGAGGTCACCCGGAGCGAATCGAACCCCCGCAACCCCTCGCTGTTGGGGCTTCTCAACCAGTTGGACCTGCAACTCGCCCAGGATGTCAACGGCTTGGCCGTCCATTTGACCTTTGCATTGAGCGACCTGTTCCCCATGCTGCTTTGGAAGGTCAGCCTGGAAAACCACGGCAGCGATCCGGTCGTGCTCGATCGGATCGTCATGTTGCAATGCCCGGGCGACAAAGAGCAGGGTGCTTTTTGTCTGCCCCCCATGTCCACCGACTCCTCCAGCCTGGCGTTTTTTTCCAACAACTGGCAATCCTGGGGTTGGACGGGCGCTTACGCCGCCGACCAACCCGCCATGCGCTCGCGCCTGGGATTTTTGCAAAACCCGCTGGTGATCAATCCCGGCACACCGCAGCACAAAGGACCGGGCGTGTATTCCTCCGATTTCTTCGGCGTGGTGGGCGACCGCGTGCGGCGGGTGGCCGCGTTATTTGGATTTCTCTCGCAGCGCTGGCAATATGGAAGCCTGGAAGCCCGCCTGAGCAATCCGGTATCCGTGCGGTTGTGGGCCAACGGCGACCAGACGCGCATCGACCCCGGCATCACCATGGAAACCGACTGGGCGGCTTACTTCCCGTTCGCGCTCGACCAAACCGATCCGCTCGGGCCATACTTCATTGCCGCCTCGCGGGAAAACCGCGTCAGCCTGCCGGAGGATGTCCCCGCCGGCTGGTGTTCCTGGTACCACTTCTACACGAAGATCACCGCCGCGCAGGTTCGCAAGAACCTGGCTTCGATCCAACGGTTCGGGCCCCAACTGCCGTTGAAGCTGGTGCAAATCGACGACGGCTTTGAGGCGCAAATTGGCGACTGGTTTGATTTCCGCCCGACCTTCCCGGACGGCGTGCAACCCCTGGCCGCTGAAATTCAGGCGGCCGGCCTGACCCCGGGATTGTGGCTGGCGCCTTTTATCCTTCACCCGGCCTCAAAATTTGTTAAGGAAAACCCCGGGTTAATCCTGCGCAACCGCTACGGCAGCCCGATCAATGCCGGGTTCATCTGGAACGTCTTCACCCGCGCGCTCGATCTGTCGCAGCCGGCCGCGCTGGAGCATGCCTGTGAGGTGGTGGAAACCGCGCGCCGCGATTGGGGCTTTCCCTACCTGAAACTTGATTTTCTCTACGCGGGCGCGTTGGATGGCCAGCGCAAGGATCGCACCCGCACGCGCGCGCAAATTATGCGCGGCGCGATGGAAGCCGTGCGCAAAGCTGCCGGGCACGATACTTTCCTGCTCGGCTGCGGCGCGCCGCTGGGTTCGGTGCTGGGCCTGGTCGACAGCATGCGCATCGGCGCCGACGTCAGCGGCGACTGGCTGCCCAATTACAACGGCATCCAATCCTTTTTCAAGAACGAACCGAACATGCCCTGCGCGCGCAACTCCATTCAGAACATTCTCACCCGCGCGCCCATGCACAACCGCTGGTGGATCAACGACCCTGACTGCCTGCTCATCCGCCCGGACACGCACCTTGCTCTGGCCGAGGTGCAAACCCTGGCGACGAGCATTGCGCTCACCGGCGGATCGCTGCTGCTTTCGGACGACCTGCCGGCCCTGCCACGCGACCGGCTGGCCCTGGCCGAAGTGCTGCTGCCCGTCATCGGCGAACGCGCGGACGTGGTGGACTGGTTCGACAGCAGCACCCCGCAGCGCCTGCGGCTCGACCTGTTTGGCCCGACCGGCCGCTGGCACCTGCTGGCCTGGTTCAACTGGTCTGAAAAGCCGCAGGATGTCACCCTGCGGTTGCAGAATTTTCAGCTTCCCGTGGGAAACTACTGGGGCCGCAGCTTCTGGGATAACCGCTCTTTTTATGTCCAGGAAGGCGCCCCGTTCCGCTTCAAGCAGGTACCCGCGCACGGAGTCGTGCTGGTGGCACTGCGGCCGGCGGAATTGGATTTGCCGGTGTACGTGGGCAGCAATTTGCACATCTCGCAGGGCATGGAAATCAGCACATGGAACGTGCACAACAACGGCGTCACTTTTGAGATTTCATTGCCGCGGCAGGCCTACGGCGATATCGAAATCGCTTTGCCGCGCGTGCCACACCGCATCTCGCTCGACCAGCAGACCCTTTCCTGGGAAGGCCGCAGCGACAATTGCTACCGGCTGCGTTTGAACGTGAACCGGAAATCGCATATTGAGATCGGCTATTAAAAATTCAACGGCAGTCGTTGGATGAACTGCCGTTGATGGATCGTTAGAGAATTATTCCTTGGGTTCCACCGGGGTTGCCACCGCCCGGGCTGCCTTGCCTTTGCGGCGCGCCCGCCGGATG
>CALMIB010000065.1 GCA_937863945.1 uncultured Longilinea sp. | reverse complement strand
GGCCAGCTCTTCCATATCGTCGGTCTGTTCCTTCCATTGGAAGTGTTCCAGCACTTCATTGGCTTCCAGGCTCAGCGATATGGCGATGTTGCGTGGGGTCTGCGGCCTTTTGCTGTCAGGTTGATACCAGCCCTTCGCGCTGACAAATTCGTGCATGGCTTGGGTTAATTCCTGAAGAGTCTTCATCATCACATTTCTAGGAAAAAATTCCAGTAACAATTGTTGTGGTTAAAAAGCAGGCGTGGATTTTGCCAGTGGCAAGTCTTGTCTTGGAGGCGCAGAGATCAACAACCAGAACATCCAAACACTACCCACCACCAACCGCCACTCTTCAGCCAGGGGGCCGAGGTTCACCAGCCGGCTTGCAATAAAAATCGCCCATGAGAAGATCATGCTACCCCAGTAGAAGAGGATGACAGGCAGATTACGCTGGTTTTGCTGGCCTTGTGCCCAGAGCAGCAGCGGAATTAAAAATGCAATTTGCGTGTAGGAAACGGTCCGGGGATTGATGAGATAAGTTACAATTCCCAACCAGGCGAGCAACACAAGTGAGGTGAGCCGGCCCTGCCACCAGGTAAAGAGCGCCCAGGCTGTTACGCCCAGCAGCAACGCGATCAGAGCAATGGTCAACGTTTGGGCATCTTCCGGCGTGCGCAACTGGTTGAGGTAGAGGGTCAGGTTGGGGTAGTGCCCCATATAATCGACGTATTTGCCAACCCGTTCCAACCATAGAACAGGCCAGTTAGGCAGTAGAACAAAGGAGATGCCGAAAAAACCAACGAGGCTGGCGCAAAAACTGATCAGCAAGGGCCAATAGCGATTCTTGAAGCCGGCCATCAGGACTAAAATTAGAAAAAGCCAAATAAACTGCGGTTTGATGGTTGCCCAAGCGAGCAGCATGCCGAGCATAACCTGAGTTTTGACGGCCGGTCTGCTTTTGAAAATGATATGCCAGGTTGCTGCGAGTACAATCAGGGCGAGCAGGTTGACAAAATTGCCCAGGATGATGCCAAAGGTGAATGGATAGAAGAGCAGCACTCCCAGAGCCGGCAGCAAAGGCTTGCGGGAAAAAACAAGCAACATTGCCGCTACCGATGCCAACAGGAAAAAAGCCATCCAAATGGCTTGTACCCAATCAAAGGAAAGGTGAGCGATTGGTGCCAAGGGGAGCAGGCTGTAAATTGGATAAGAGAAGCCCATTTGGTCCTCGTCGGGATTGGCCAGGCGGCCGAAAACCGCGAGCTGGCTTTCAACGGCCACATCCTCGCCGTATGGGCTTTGGTGCTTTAGGAATACATTTTGGGCGGCCAGGTAAAAAGTGTGCACATCCATCCCGACCGTGTTGCCGGCCATCACTGCGTGAATGCCAACCGCCAATCCTACGACCAACAGAACAAAAAGCAGCGTCCACAGGATGATTTGCCCGGCGCGAGAAAAGGCGACGCGTTGATTTTGAAGAATTGCGTCCATCAATATTTGCTCAAGATTGCTATGAACCAAGAATGGATGCGAGCGCTGCCTGGGCGGATTTCCGTTGTTCTGGGTGCCAGCCTTCTTCATTGACCATGCGTTGCAGGTGGGCGATCAACTCTTTGCGTTCCTGGTCATCCAACTGCGAAAAGGCTGCCTGAATCAGTTCAGGTTGCCTGGAGAGGATGGCATCCCAGAAAATTTCCAACGGATCGCGATCGTTTAACATGCTGCTCTCGTAACTCTTGTTCATTGTACGGTCGCAGCGAAATTTGGACAAGGCTGTTTCAGCGGGCTTGCATTTTTGATAAAAAAACGCCCCGGGGTGAACCGGGGCGCTGTTGCCGTAACTGGATTATTCTTTTTCCTTTTGGGCGGCCAATTCCTTCTGGCGTTCGGCGACGATTTCATCTTGCACGTTCCTGGGGACGACGTCGTAGCGGGCCAGTTCCATGCTGAAGATGCCGCGGCCGCCGGTCAGGCTGCGCAGGGTAGTGGTGTAGCGCAGCATTTCGGAGAGCGGCACCTGCGCCGACACGATAGAACGGCCTTTTTCGGTTTCCATGCCCTGCACGCGGGCGCGGCGGGTGTTCAGGTCGCCAAGGATGTCGCCCATGTTTTCTTCGGGAACGATCACTTTGATATCCATGATCGGTTCGTAGAGCACGGGGTTCGAATCCATGTAGGCCAGTTTGAAGGCTTCACGGCCGGCAATTTCAAAGGCGATAGGCTTGGAATCCACCGGGTGTTCCTTGCCGTCAAATACTGAAACATGCACGCCGGAGACCGGGAAGCCTGCCAGGATGCCTTCCTTCATGACGGCCTGAATGCCCTTCTGGATCGAGTTGGAGTAGCTTTGCGAAATGGCGCCGCCAAACACGTCCCAGGTGAACTCAAAGTCCTGCTCGCTGGGTTCCACGCGCAGGTGAACCTCACCGAACTGGCCTGAACCGCCGGTTTGTTTCTTGTGTCGGTACATGGCCTGGCCCTTTTTGGTGATGGTTTCCTTGTAGGGAACCTTCGGTTCGAGCATGGTCAGGCCGACCTGGAACTTGGTCTCGGCGCGGCGAATGGCCACGTCGATATGCTGATCGCCCATGCCCTGCAGGATGGTCTGGTTTGTTGCTGATTCCATGTGCCAGGAGAGAGTCATGTCCTCTTCGCACAGGCGGGTGAGCGCAGAGCTGATCTTGGTTGAGTCAGCCTGTGTCTTTGGGTTGACCGCTACCTGGTAAAGCGCAGTGGGATAATTCGGCACGGGCAACAACAGCGGGTGTGCTTTGTCGCATACGGTGTTGCTGGTGGATGTGTCGGTCAGTTTGGGAATGTAACAAATATCGCCGGCATGAACGACCTTGATGGGCAGGCCTTCCTTGCCGCGCGGAATGCTCAGAGTGCCGAGACGTTCTTCAATACCCTTGGTCTGGTTCCAGACGCGAGAATCGGAGCTGAGCATGCCTGAATATACCCGGAAGAAGGTTTGCTTGCCGACAAAAGGATCTGCGGTGGTTTTCCACACATACGCTGCCAGCGGGCCGGAATCGGCTGCGCGCAGTTCTTCGGTCTCGCCCCTGGCATTGACAGCCTGAACGGGAGCCGTTTCAGCCGGCGAGGGCATCAACGTGACAATGGCATCCAGCAGTGGTTGGATGCCAATTTCTGCCGCACCGGAGGAAACAAACACCGGTACGAAATTGCATGACCGCACGACCTCTTTGAGGCCGGAAAGGATTTCTTCCGCGCTCAGCTCGCCGCTTTCCAGGTATTTCTCCAGCAGCGAGTCATCGCCTTCTGCGGCGGCTTCCACAAGCTTCATGTGCGCTTCTTCGGCGGCGTCTTTGAGGTCAGCCGGGATGTCCACGACCGTCTTTCCGTCGCCCTTGAGGGCTTTCATCGAAAGAAGGTCGATGACACCCTGAAAGGCTGCCTTCTCGCCCCATGGAAGTTGCACGGGAATGAGACGAATGTCGGCGAAATTTTCCATAGCCGCGAGAGCTTTCTGAAAGTTGGCATTCTCGCGTTCCATCTTGTTGATGACAATGAAGCGGGGCAGCTTGAAGGTGTTGCAGTAATCCCAGGCCAGTTCGGTACCCACTTCTGGCCCGGAGACCGAATCCACCAGGATGACCGCGCCATCGGCGACGCGCAGCGCCGAAATCATTTCACCGACGAAGTCGGTGTACCCGGGTGTGTCAAGAAAGTTGATCTTGGTTCCCTTATATTCAACAGGGATCACCGAGGTGTAAATGGAAATTCCGCGCCTCACCTCTTCTTCATCAAAGTCAGAGACGGTAGTGCCGTCTTCAACCTTACCCATTCGGGTAGTGGCACCCGTGAAGTGCAGGAAAGCCTCTGTCAGCAGGGTCTTACCCGCACTCGAATGGGAGGCCAGCGCGATATTGCGGATGGACTCAGTTGTATATTCTTTCATGAAAGCGACCCTTCTTGTGGACTATAGCTTAATGCCCAATTCTAAAGGATGATTGGTTTCTTGTCAAAGAAAGTTTTGACTTTTAACGGTTTCTACCCTATTATGGACATAATCAGGAACAATGTCATGCCGCAAATTGCCAACCAGTATTCCTATGTGCTCACGGGCATTTTCTTGCTTGTGCTGTTGGCCGGTCTGTTGGCCTGGCGGCGAAAGCATTTTGGCGCGCACGAGGCCGGGTTGCTGCTGCTGCTGGCAGCGTTGCTGACGGGAGGATGGTTTGTCCTGCGGCCTGAGGCCGCTCAACCGGCGTCGGTCGAGCAGATCGGCGCGCAAATCGGGCAGGGCAAGCCGGTTCTGCTGGAATTCCAATCACCCTATTGACTGGCATGCGCGAGCATGAAGCCCATCGTGGATGGGATCGAAGCACAATACGGCGAACAATTGGTTGTCCTGCGCGTGGATGTCACCACCCCGGCCGGACGGGCGGTGGGACGTGAATTTGGGTTTCAATACACGCCCACCTTCATTTTCTTTGATGCCAACGGCCAGGAGGCCTGGCGCAGCGTGGGCAGCCTGGATGAAGCGCAAATCTTCCGGTCGATGGAGCCTTAATTGAACGGAAACCTGCGTTGGCTATGGTTCAACCTGGTGTATTTCCGGCGGCCGACCTGGGATACCCGCGTGTCGCCGCCGGAATTGTTCCGGTTTCTGGAAAGCCATCCTGCCGGCAGCGCGCTTGACCTGGGCTGCGGCACGGGAACCAACCTGATCACGATGGCATCCTATGGTTGGCAGGTGACCGGCATCGAATATGCCTGGCGCGCCGTCCAGATTGCCCGCGGCCGGTTGAAAAAGGCCGGGATCCCCGGCAAGGTTTGGGCCGGCGATGTCACGGTGATGAACCAGGTGCGAGAACGGTTTGACCTGGTGCTGGATATGGGTTGTTATCACGGCATTCCTTTGCGGCGCCGGGCTGCTTACCGCACCAACCTGATCCGCTGGTTAGCGCCGGGAGGCGCTTACCTGCTGTATGCGCATTGCCTGGCCGCGGGGGCGTCTGTGGGCATCAGCGAAGCTGAGATGGACGCGTTTTCTCCGGATTTACGATTAAGAGAGCGCCAGGATGGCTTTGAAAATGAGCTGCGAAGATCGGTATGGTTGAGGTTTGAACGCGCGTGAGCAAATGGATTTGGATTGTCTTGTTGTTGGCGCTGGCGCCTTAAGGAATGGTTTTTTCCATGCGCCAGGCGGGCTCTTCCACATGCTGCCAGTTGCCTTCATGGTCGATATAGGACCAGCAGCCCGGCTCGTGCGCAACGGCTCGGTAACCGTGAGCCGCGTACATTTTTTGGGCGCGGGTATTGGTCTTGGCCACGTTGAGCGTGATCCGGTTGTAATGGCGCTGCTTCAGATCGTCTTCCACGATGGCGAGCATCCTTCCACCCAGTCCGGCGCTGCGGAACGGCGGTTTGATGCGGAAGGAATACAGGTAAGCCCGGTACAGGCCGTCCGCCAGTTCGTGACGGTCGCAAATCAGTTGAATGAACACCTGCCCGATGATGCTGTATCCTGGCAGTTCGGCCACCCAAAGAATGGAAAAACCGCGCTGCTGGCGCTTGAAGGCATCCGCGTACATGCGCCGGAAGTGGGTGAATTCTCCGTCCCATTCCAGGGCAGGCAGATCTGTCTCATTCAGCAGGCGGATGATGACTTCTTCCATCCAATGAGATGGTAAATCGTTCACAGGCTCGATCGGATTCGAATTTATTTGGCCGGTCATGCGCGAATGATTATTCCTTCAGTAGTTTCAAAAGCATGGCCTGTTCGGCTTCCGCCGAGGCGATTTCACCGTTGATCCAGGCGCTGCGCAATTTCGCGAGGATATCGCGGTAAGCCGGACCGGGTTGTAGCCCCAGCAAACGTAAATCCTCGCCGCCGGTAAACGGTTCAATCTTCCGCCAGCGATGAATGTACTGGTCGAGGAGCGCGTCCAGATTGGCCGGTAAGCCATCGATACGCATGGCATACAACGTAAGCGGCGACACTCCCTCCAACTGCTCGACGATCTGGCTGGGTTTGAAAGTTTCCCATTCCGGCATGGAACGCGCCAGCCGGTATGCAGCCTGCAGGGCATGGACGAAGGGTCGGGAAAGACGCAGGCGCAGCGCCACTTCCAGCGCGGCTTCTTCTGGCAATTGCTTCAGCCAGAGCAGATAGGCCAGGAAGCGGCGCGCGGGCATGTTGCCGATGCTTTCGGGCAAGTCCCAATCGGATGGTAGCGGTTTGAACAGTGCGGCTTCCAGGCGGTTGTTCCAGGCGGAATCCCAATGCAGCGACGGGTGAATCGCGTGCAGCAGGTTTAATTCCTCCAGGCGCGCGAGCATGTCGAGAGCATGGTCTTCCAGGAAGATTAAATCAATTTCATGGCGCAACCGGTCGGCAGATACCTGGCGCATCAGGTCGGCAGCCTCGGAGATCAATTCGAGCGTGCGGTTTTCAATCTGAAAGCCAAAGCGCTGCTCGAAGCGTACGGCGCGCAGCATGCGGGTGGGATCATCGACGAAAGAAAGCGAATGCAGCACGCGCACCGCTCCGCGCTTCAGGTCGTTCAAGCCGCCCCAATAATCGTACAAGTCGCCGTAATGGCGGCCGTCGAGGCGCAACGCCAGCGTATTGATGGTGAAATCGCGGCGGTGGAGATCCAATTTGATGCTGCTGCGTTCAACGGTCGGCAGCGCGGTGGGGTATTCGTAAAATTCTGTGCGTGCGCTGATCAAATCCAGGCTTTCCGGCAGGTCGGCAGGGTCGAACGGGCCGTTCCCGGGCAGGCGATGGATCAGTTCTGCGCGAATCTCGGCCATCTGCCATTTGGCGGTTCCGAAACGGCTGTGCGAAACCATCCGGCCGCCGAAATGCTTCTCGAGCGCTTTGGCCAGGTTAATGGCGTTGCCTTCCACGACGACGTCAAAATCAAGGCTGGGCCGGCCGAGAATCAGGTCGCGGACGAAGCCGCCAACGATGTAAACCGGAGTGCGCAGCGATAACGCCTGCGCGGCGATCAATTTCAAGAAAGCCAGCCGGCCGGCCGGAAGGGCTTCTTCCAACCGCCCGCCCAGGTTTTGTTTGCCGGGCAGCAGCGCGGATTCGGTTCCGAGGGATTTTACCAGGTCGGTGCGGGTGACAATCCCGATCACCTCGCCGGAATTGGGGTCCACCACCGGCACCTGCCCCCAGCCGCTCTCGGCCATCACGCGCTGCAATTGATCCAGGGGATCTTTGGGATTTACGCTGACCTGGCCGGCTTCCATCAAGCTGGCTGCAGTCAGGTTCAGGTGATGTGCAATGGCCCGGTCAACGGCGCGGCGGGTGAGCAGCCCGATGACCTTGCCATCCTGGACCACCGGGTAGCCTTCATAACCATAGCGCTGCATCAAGATGGCAGCATTTTGTGCGGAGGTGTCCGGCGCAAGCACCATCGGCCTGCGCGACATGATTTGCCCGACGGAGATGGATGGACGGACAAAACGCGGCAGCATGGCCAGCAAGTCGCGCTTTGCGCGTTCGAGCAACGGCCCGCCGGAGGCGGCGCCCCTGGCATGAATCAGGGCTGCTGCGGCGCGTTCGTGACCG
>CALMIB010000064.1 GCA_937863945.1 uncultured Longilinea sp. | reverse complement strand
GGCTGGGATTTGGCCAGGCTGCCGGCGATGCACCCCGAACCCGTGCCGCCGTCGGCCGCGCGTCGCCCCGGATTTTCGTTCAACCATGCCAGGGCCATGTCAACCAGTATCTCGGTTTCAGGGCGCGGGATCAGCACCTCGGGTGAAACGGTGAAATCCAGCCCGAAGAATTCCCAGTGGCCAAGCAAATAGGGCAGAGGGACGCCTTCGAGCCGGCGCGCCAGCAATCCGTCGAGTTGCTCCTGTTGCCCGGCCTCAAAGATGTTCTCCGGGTGGGTCAGCACCCAGGTTCGGGATTTTTGAAGGACATGCGCGAGCAAAAGCTGGGCTTCCAGCCAGGCATCCGGGCTGAGCGGTTCCAGCCGTTTGCGCGCTTCGATCAGCCAGTCGCCGCTGCTATTCATCACCAGCATCGTCACCCACGGATAAGCGCTCGCTCTCTTCACGGATGGAGAGTTCGTCGATGAACTCATCGATATCGCCGTCCAGAACCGCGGGAAGGTTGAACGATGACAGGTTGATGCGGTGGTCGGTGACCCGGTTTTGTGGGAAGTTGTAGGTGCGGATTTTCTCGGACCGTTCGCCGGTGCCGATCTGTGACCGGCGCGAATCATCCAACTCCTGCTGACGTTTCTGTTGTTCCATATCGTACAGGCGTGCCCGCAGGATGCCCATGGCGCGCAGTTTGTTTTGCAATTGTGAGCGCTCATCCTGCACCGCCACCACCATACCGGTGGGGATATGAATCAGGCGCACCGCCGTGGAGTTCTTTTGCACGTTTTGACCGCCGGCGCCGGCCGAACGGTACACCTCGATCTGGATATCCTTCTCCGGGATCTGGATATCCACGTCTTCCACCTCGGCCAGCACCGCGACGGTGATCGTGGAGGTGTGAATGCGCCCGGCGGCTTCAGTGACCGGCACGCGTTGCACGCGGTGGACGCCGGATTCAAATTTCAAACGTGAATAGGCGCCCTTGCCTTTCACGTTGAAGCTGATTTCTTTGAAGCCGCCGATGCCGATTTCGTTCTGCGAGATGATTTCCACCTTCCAGTGCTTACGTTCGGCGTAGCGCGAATACATGCGGAACAAATCCGCCGCAAACAGCGCGGCTTCATCGCCGCCGGTGCCAGCGCGAATTTCAACGATGACATTGCGGTCATCGCGCGGATCTTTGGGGACCAGCAGCCCCTTCAGCTCTTTTTCCAGGAGCCCGACCTGCGGCTCCATTTCAAGCAGTTCGGCTTCAGCCAGATCCCGCATGTCGGCGTCTTCGCCGCCCATCAGCGTACGGGCTTCCTCAATCTGCCTGAGCAGGGATCGGTAAGTCCGCGATTTCTCCACGATGAGCTCAATTTCAGCGCGTTCCTTGGCCAGTTCAGCAATGCGCTGATAGTCATCCGCGCTTTGTTCCAGCAAATGACTTAATTCTTCATAGCGTTCTTCAATCGATGCAAGCTTTTCGAGCATACCGGTCCAAACCTGGTTGAAAAAGGGCTGATTCGATCACCAAATTGGTAATTATACCAGCCTTTTCCGTGCGGACGGCTGCTGAACGAGCTGCGCGGGGCGAAAATCTCCATGCTGGGTGAATTCAATTGCGCTGGCAGGGGTTCTGCTGTAAAATGGGAGCAGATTACGGAGCTTCGACCGGGGTGGTGAATCGTCCGTATCCTTGCTCGATCTCCGCTGAAAACTTGTACCCGTCCATGCGGTGATGCATTATCCCCAGAATTAGCACGGCCAAATCAGTAACCGGATTCAATGAAAACATGAATGCAAAAGGCGTTGATCTTTTGTTCGTGAGGAGCCGTCTATGAGTGTTGTAACCCTCTCTCAGATCCAGTTTGCTGTCACGACGATCTATCACTTCTTCTTTGTGCCCTTGACGTTGGGCCTTGCGGTGTTGGTGGCGATCATGGAAACGATGTACGTGCGCACCAACAACGAAATGTACAAGCGTATGACCCAATTCTGGGGCAAGCTATTTTTAATCAACTTCGCGATGGGCGTCGTCACGGGCATTGTGCAGGAATTCCAGTTTGGCATGAACTGGTCGGAGTATTCGCGTTTTGTGGGCGATATCTTTGGCGCGCCGCTGGCGATCGAAGCGCTGCTGGCCTTCTTCCTGGAATCCACTTTCCTTGGGTTCTGGGTTTTTAGCTGGGAGCGGGTTTCCAGGCGATTGCACCTGGCAGCGATCTGGTTGGTGGCCATCGGATCGTCGCTTTCCGCGCTGTGGATTCTGATTGCCAACTCCTTCATGCAGCAACCGGTCGGTTTCGCAATAGAAAACGGGCGCGCGGTAATGACCAGCTTCCTCGCGCTGATTCAGAACGCGAATGTGTGGGTGCAATTCCCGCATGTGATTTTCTCCGGCTTCACCACGGCGGCATTTTTTGTGATGGGCATCAGCGCCTATCACCTGCTGCGCGGCAAACCAGAGGTTTTCAAGCGCTCCTTCCAAATTGCGGCGGTGTTTGGCAGCTTCTCAATTTTGATGGTCATCCTGATCGGGCACAGCCAGGCACAGCACATGGTGCAGACTCAACCGATGAAGATGGCGGCTGCTGAAGCGCTCTGGGAGACTTCGGATCCGGCATCGCTTTCGATATTTACGATAACAGACCAGAAAACCGGGAAAAATACGATTGATATCCGCATTCCTAAGGTCCTCAGTCTGCTTTCGTACAACCGCCTAAGCGGCGAGGTGCGCGGCATGACGGACCTCCAGGCTGAGTTTGAACAGAAGTACGGCGCGGGCAATTACATTCCCTCTGTATTTATCAATTATTGGTCCTTCCGGATTATGGTTGGTGTCGGCTTTCTAATGGCAGCCATCGCGGCGTATGCGCTGTACAACGTTTTACGGAACAAGCCAGACGGCAAATTCAAATTCCTCAACCTGTTCCCATTCTTTATCATTCTGCCGTACCTCTCAAACTCCACCGGTTGGATCTTAACGGAAATGGGGCGGCAGCCATGGGTGGTTTACGGCCTGCTCAAAACGGAGGATGCCTTTTCGCCCAACCTGACCCCGGGTATGGTGCTTACGTCATTAATTGGGTTTACACTGGTCTACGGTTTGTTGTTGGTGGCGGATGTTTACCTGCTTGCCAGGTACGCCAAAGCAGGCGTTGAGTCAGCGCCGCAAATAGCAAAGCGCACCACGGATGAAGAAGCATACTGGGAGTAGGAGGAAAAAATGGAGTTAAACGTCCTCTGGTTTATCTTGATCGCGGTTTTATACATCGGCTATTTCGTCCTGGAAGGCTTTGATTTTGGCGTTGGCATTTTGCTGCCGTTCCTCGGCAAAACCGATCTGAAGCGCCGCGTGATGATCAACACCATTGGCCCGCATTGGGATGGCAACGAGGTTTGGCTGCTCACTGCGGGCGGCGCCACCTTCGCGGCCTTCCCGCAGTGGTACGCCACGCTGTTCAGCGGATTCTATCTGCCGCTGTTCCTGATGCTGATGGCATTGATTGTGCGCGGGGTGGCCTTCGAATTCCGCGGCAAGGATGACAATCCCCGCTGGCGGGCTTTGTGGGATGGGTGCATCTTCTTTGGCAGCCTGGTCCCGGCGTTGTTATGGGGCGTGGCGTTTACCAATTTCATCAAGGGCGTACCGATTGATGCCAACATGATGTACACCGGCGGGTTCTGGAACTTGTTGAACCCATTCGCGCTGTTGGGCGGTGTTGTTTCGGTGCTGGCTTTCACCCTGCACGGCGCAATTTTCCTCACGCTCAAGACGGATGAGGAAATATCGACCCCTGCCCGTGCCATCGCTAATCGATTATGGTTACCGCTGATGTTGGCTTTGCTTGCCTATACAGTGGTGCTTTACCTGACTACGGATGTGATAAACCGGCTGGGCTGGAATCCGGGCGTAGTGCCCATCTTCACAGTGATCGCTTTCCTGGTGACCGGTTGGTTCCTGCGCCAGAAGCGCGATGGTTGGTCGTTCGTGGTTATGGCTGCTTCCATCGCACTGGCCGTGATCACCATATTCCGCATCCTGTTCCCGACTGTGCTGGTATCCAGCACCGATCCTGCTTTCAGCCTGACGATTTACAACAGTTCCTCGAGTGATTACACTCTCTCGGTGATGAGCACGATCGCATTGATTTTTGTGCCAATTGTGCTTGCCTACCAGGGATGGACGTACTGGGTTTTCCGGAAACGGGTGAAATCCAATCCGCAGGACTTGCATTACTGATTCACCCCGGTTTGGTTCAAGGCGGGCAGAGTGCATGCCCGCCTTTGCGTGCCTGTCGAAAATCCCGGAAATGGGTGAGTTGTCGTACAATCGGAATAAAG
>CALMIB010000063.1 GCA_937863945.1 uncultured Longilinea sp. | reverse complement strand
GAAATGGCAGCCCCAATGCGAATTTTTAGTTGCTCCGCGGTCGGTTGTCCGATAATTACGCCGTATTTTTTGCGAACGTAGCCGGCAATCGCATCGTCCATCCGCAGTCCGCCGGTTCGTGAGGTGTCCGCCGTGACGATATCGTTCATGGCCAGCACAGCCGCCTGGTTGGTGCCGCCGCCCAGGCTGATGATCATATTGCCGGACGGCGTGCTGATGGGTAAATCGATCCCCAGCGCCGCGGCTAGGGGCTGCCGCACCAGGTACACTTCGCGGGCGCCCGCGCCAATACCGGCCTCGTGCACGGCCCGGCTCTCAACGCTGGTGGTGCCATACGGCACAGTTAACATCACGCGAGGGCCAAGAAATAACGAGCGGCTGCGTTGAATGATCTGCCCCAGCAACTTCTCGGTGATCTCAAAATCGGCAATCACGCCGTTTTGCAGCGGACGGATGACCTCAATCGAATCACCGACCCGGCCCATCATGTCCTTGGCTGCCTGGCCGATTTCAACAATCTTCTGTTCGGCTACCACCAATGCAACGACAGTGGGAAGTTCAAGCACAACCTGGCTTCCCTCCGCCATAATTGTGTTGAATGTACCCAGGTCGATTCCAAGCTCTCTTGAAAAAACAGGCATACAGAATAATTCCTTCCAGGATCAATCTCGTTTTTTACGCCCTTGAGTATAGCGCCTGGCAGCATCGATGCGCAATGTCGAGCGGCGTAAGGCTGCCTGAATTTTGAGATACCGGTCTGGATCCTGAGGAACTCCTGCCTTGAGCATCTCTTCGGCCCGTTGCATGGCGGCTTCGGCGCGCGCAATGTCGATTTCGGCGACATTCTCAGCGGCATCGGCCAGGATGGTCACCTGATCCGGTTGCACTTCTACGATGCCGCCGGCAACGGTAAAGTAAAATTCATCACTTTTCGATCGCACCGTGATGATGCCGTACTGGAGCGTTGTCAACAGCGGCGCATGGTTGGGCAGAATTCCCATCATACCTTCGGCGCCGGGCAACATCACCAGGTCGGCTTCACCCTGAAAAACAATCCTGTCTTGAGAGACAATTTCCGTGCGAATGGGCATTGAAGGCCCTCCTTACGCACTCATCAATGACTGAGCTTTTTCAACGGCATCATCGATCGTTCCAACCATGTGGAACGCTTGCTCCGGCAGGTCGTCGTGTTTACCGTCCAGAATTTCACGGAACCCGCGCACGGTTTCACGCAACGGCACATACTTGCCCGGGATGTTGGTGAATTGCTCGGCTACGAACATGGGCTGCGAGAAGAAGCGTTCGATCTTGCGGGCACGCGAAACCAGCAGTTTGTCGTCCTCGCCGAGTTCATCGATGCCCAGGATGGCGATGATATCCTGCAAATCCTTGTAGCGCTGCAGCACCTGCTGAACTTCGCGCGCCGTCTTGTAATGGTCTTCGCCCACGATGCGCGGGTCCAGGATGCGGGAGGTGGAAGCCAGTGGATCCACCGCCGGGTAAATCGATTTTTCCGCGATGGAACGTTCGAGCGCAACTGTCGCGTCCAGGTGGGTGAACGTGGCCACCGGCGCCGGATCGGAATAATCATCCGCGGGCACATAGACCGCCTGCATGGACGTGATGGAACCCTGCCGGGTGGAGGTGATGCGTTCCTGCAGCTCGCCCATTTCGGTGGCCAGAGTGGGTTGATACCCCACTGCCGAGGGCATGCGGCCGAGCAGCGCGGATACTTCCGAGCCGGACATGATGAACCGGAAGATGTTATCGATAAAGAGCAGGACGTCCTTACCCTGATCGCGGAAGTATTCGGCCATGGCGAGGCCAGAAAGCGCAACGCGCAAGCGCACGCCCGACGGCTCGTTCATCTGGCCGAATACCATCACGGTATCCTTCATGACGCCGGATTCGAGCATTTCGCGGTAAAGCTGCGTGCCTTCACGGGTGCGTTCACCCACGCCGGCAAAAACTGAATTGCCCTGGTGAACCGTGGCAATGGAACGGATCAATTCCATGATAATGACCGTTTTGCCCACGCCCGCGCCGCCAAAAATGCCCGTCTTGCCGCCTTTGGTAAATGGCGCGATCAAGTCGATCACTTTCAGACCGGTTTCAAATACTTCCACGCGGGTTGATTGCTCCGCGAACCCCGGAGCGGGCCGGTGGATCGGGTAGTACAGGTCCGACTCGACCTGTCCCTGGTTATCCACTGGCTTTCCGAGCACGTTGAAGATGCGCCCCAAAGTATTTTTGCCAACCGGCACCTTAATAGGCGCATGAGTGCGCGCCACCGGCATGCCCCGCATCAGACCGTCCGTGGAATCCATGCCGATGCAGCGTACCCAGTTATCGGGTAACTGTTTTTGAACCTCTAGCACCATGTCCGATTGATTTGCGCGTGAAATGGTCAAGGCTTCATACAGCATAGGCAGGTCCCCGGCGGGAAATTCCACATCGACAACCGCACCCTGAATTTGAACGACGCGCCCTCTTGCTTGTTCCATCGAAATTCCTCCACCTTTGAGTGATACGGCTATCTGGCTTAACCTGCCATCGATTCAGCCAGGGCATTCGCCCCGCCGGCAATATCCAGCATTTCGCTGGTGATGGCTTGCTGCCTGGCTTTGTTGTAATCCATTTGAAGGATGGCGCCCAATTCGCGGGCACTGTCGGTGGCGTTGCGCATGGAAACCATGCGCGCGGCATGTTCGCTGGCCTGCGCGGAAAGCACTGCCTGATACACCTGCAGTGCCGTAAACCGGGGAATGATTTCATCCAACAGGCCTGTTTCGTCCGGCTCGTATAAAAATACCGCGGTCGAAGGGTGCGTGGTCATGCCCCCGTGAGTCAGACCGGTGACTTCGATATCCATCGGCAGCAGCTTTTCGATCACGGGTTCCTGCCGGATCATGTTGCGGAACTGGGTGTAGGCAACGTACACCTCATCAACATTGCCATCCAGGTAACTGTTAATGGCCAGCCGGCCAACCGTCGAAAGGTCGGCAAAGGTCGGCACATTGGCGATGTCGCTGAATTCAGCCATCACCTTGCAACCGCGCCGTATCAACATGTCCCTGCCTTTGCGCCCAACCGTGATATATTCAACCGGCTTTTCGGACTTATGAAAGCGCTGCAACGTGTGGCGGACAATATTCACGTTGTAGGATCCTGCCAGGCCGCGGTCGCTGGAAATCACAATGACCAGGATTTTTTTTACCTGCTCGCGCTGGATCAATAACGGGTGCAGCATGGCGTGCCCAGGCTGGCGCGCCAGGTGAACCAGCACCTTCCAGGCTTTTTCGGCATACGGTTGTGTCGCGCTGACCGCCTGGACCGCTTTGCGCACCTTGCTGGCGCTGACTGTTTCCAGCGCTTTGGTCACCTGTGCGAGGTTTTTAATGCTCCGGATCCGGAGCCGCATTTCTTTTCCAGATGGCATTCAGGCTCCTTTGGCCGATCTAATGGAAGGTCGCGTTGAAATTCTGAAGCGCTTCGCGCAACCGGGCTTCGGTATCCTTGGTAATCTGTTTGCGCTCCGCGATGTCTTTACCGACTTCGGGATAGGATGTTTCCATGTAACGGAGCATCGCGTTCTGCCAGATCTTCACTCGTTCAACCGGGATGGCATCGATAAACCCATTGATGCCGGCAAAGAGCGCCATCACCTCATGTTCCGGCGGCATGGGAACGTATTGGGGCTGTTTCAGGATTTCCTGCAGGCGCTGCCCGCGGTTGAGCTGTGCCTGCGAGGCTTTATCCAGATCCGAGCCAAACTGGGCAAAGGCAGCCAGTTCGCGGTAGGATGCCATATCCAGGCGCATGCGGCCGGCCACCTGGCGCATGGCCTTGGTCAGCGCGGCGCCGCCCACGCGCGACACTGAGATGCCCACGTTAATGCCCGGCCGGATGCCGGCGTTGAACAGATTGCTCTCCAGGTAAATCTGGCCGTCGGTAATCGAAATCACATTGGTCGGCACGTACGCGGAAACATCGCCCAGCAGGGTTTCGATGATGGGCAAGGCGGTCAACGAACCGCCCGTTCCGGCCACCTTCCGGATCTCATAATCCGCGCTGTCCAATGCCTTCAGCGCCTGCTCGGCTTCGTACGCACCGCGCGGGCCGCCATAGATCACACCATTCACGCTGTCCTCGGATTTGAGCGCCTGATTGGGCAGATCTTTTTTGACGATCATGAACTGATCGGCCAGCCTGGCAGCGCGCTCCAGCAGGCGCGAGTGCAGGTAGAACACATCGCCAGGATAGGCTTCACGGCCCGGCGGGCGCCGCAGCAGCAAAGAGACCTGGCGGTAGGCCCAGGCATGTTTGGAAAGATCATCATAAATCACCAGGGCATCCCGGCCGTTTTCCATGAATTCCTCGCCGATGGCGCAGCCGGCGTATGGGACGATATATTGCATGGCGGCGGCTTCATCTGCGGAGGCTACCACCACCACGGTATGCGCCATTGCGCCGTAACTTTCCAGGATCGCCAACGTGCGCGCCACGGCAGCCTTCTTCTGACCAATGGCGACATAAATGCAAATTAAATCTTTGCCTTTTTGATTGATGATCGTGTCCAGCGCGATTGCAGTCTTGCCGGTCTGGCGGTCGCCAATGATCAATTCGCGTTGGCCACGGCCAATCGGGATCATCGAATCAATCGCAATGATGCCGGTCTGAACCGGAGTATCCACATCCTGGCGGGCGATCACGCCCGGAGCAATGCGCTCAATCGGACGAAAGCTGGAATACCGGATCGGTCCCTTGCCGTCAATCGGCTCGCCCAGCGCATTCACTACGCGGCCAATCAGCCCATCGCCGACCGGCACGGAGGCAATGCGCCCGGTTGAATGCACCTGCATGCCTTCTGAAACAGACGAATAATCTCCCAGTATGATGACGCCGACTTTATCCTTCTCGAGGTTAAAAGCAATACCCATCACACCGTTCGCAAATTCAACCAATTCCTGCGATTGTACGTTTGCCAGACCCCCAACCTCGGCAATCCCATCCCCGGCTTCGATCACCGTGCCGATGTTGCGGACCTCCAGCTGAGGTTGATAGCTGTCAATCTTGCTTTGCAGGTCGCTCGTAAGTTTTTGAATCAAGTCGGACATTGAACCTCCAGGCTGGAAAAGGATCAGAAAAATTATGCCGTAAAACTGGCAACGGTTCCGGCATCCAACCGCGGGATGATGGCGGTGAGCAACTTTACGGCGGCATCATAATCATCGCGGTGAAGGATGGAAGAATGCGAATGAATGTGGCGCGCAGGCACCGCCAGC
>CALMIB010000062.1 GCA_937863945.1 uncultured Longilinea sp. | reverse complement strand
CCACACGCTATCCGCAGCTCCACCTGCGCCGTTACAAGGTTGGCCCGGGCATCATTTTCATCTGGATCCTGGGCGGGCTGGGCCTGGGCGTGGCGGTGTACCGCTGGATCGTCGGACTGGGCGCCACCACCAACCTGAGCGACGGCCGCGGCTGGGGATTGTGGATCAGTTTTGACATGATGAGCGGCATCGGCCTGGCAGCCGGCGCCTTCACCGTGGCGGCGGTGGTGTACATCTTCAACCTGAAGAAGTTCTTCCCCATCGTGCGCCCGGCCATCCTGACCGGCTTCATCAGTTACCTGCTGGCGGCCTTCACCCTGCTGGTGGACCTGGGACAGCCGCAGCGCATCTGGCATTTAATCATCTACTGGAACATCCACTCGCCGCTGTTTGAGATCGGCTGGTGCGTGATGCTGTACCTGACCGTGCTGGCGCTCGAGTTTAGCCCGGTGCTGTTCGAAGCGCTGGGGTGGAAGGTGCCGCTCAAGATCATTCACGCCATCACCGTCCCGTTGATCATCGCCGGCATCACGCTTTCCACCATGCACCAGTCCACGCTGGGCACCATGCTCACCGCCATGCCCTACCGCATCCACCCGCTGTGGTATTCGCCGCTCATGCCGCTGTACTTCTACCTGACCGCCATCGCCGCCGGGCTGGCCATGACGATCTTTGAATCGTACCACTCGGCGCGCACCTACGGTTTTCCCTTCGAACTCAAGTTGTTCTCCAGCCTGGCGAAGATCATCCCCTACGTGCTGGGCATCTACCTGGCGCTGCGCCTGGGCGAGCTGTTCATCACCGGCAAGTACATGTACCTGCTGGAGGGCGGCGCGCCGGCGGTGATGTGGTTTATCGAGGTCATCGGCGGGGTGGTGGTTCCGCTGCTATATTTCGCCGACCGCAAAACGCGCGAGGATCCCGACGGCATCGTCTGGGCGGCCTTCTTCACCATGGGCGGGTTGGTTCTCAACCGCGTCAACTCGGCCATGATCTTCATGGACGGCGCGTTTTACATGCCGAGCTGGTCGGAGCTGGCCGTGACCATCGGCCTGACGGCCTTCGGCGTGATCCTCTTCGACGCCGCCGTGCGCTTTTTACCCCTGTTCCCCGAGCCCAAACCGGATACGGTCAAGCAGTTGTAAGAAGAATTTACCACGGAGACACGGAGGACACGGAGAAGAGATAATAATGAAAATCCAGAGAAGAATTAACTGGTTGTTCTTTCTGATATCTTTTCTCAAAACAATCAATCCGCAACTACGTTGTGATAAGTTGGTTTCTCTTCTCTCTCCAATAACTCTTCTCCGTGTACTCCGTGTCTCCGTGGTTACCCCCTCTTTTGTTATCAACCCCCTACTCATCCAAGGAGTGAACCCATGACCCGTATTGCCATCGACCCGATCACCCGCATTGAAGGCCACCTGCGCATCGAGGTGGAAGTGGACGGCGGTAAGATCACCAAAGCCTGGTCCAGCAGCACCATGTTCCGCGGCATCGAAATCATCCTGCAGGGCCGCGACCCGCGCGACGCGTGGACCTTCACCCAGCGCATTTGCGGTGTTTGAACGACGGTACATGCACTCAGCTCCGTGCGAGCTGTTGAAAATGCCCTGGGAATTCAAATCCCGACCAATGCCCGCCTGATCCGCAATATCATTGAGACCATCCAATATATCCAGGATCACGTCGTTCACTTTTATGCGCTGCACGCGCTCGATTGGGTGGACATCACCTCGTCGCTCGAAGCCGACCCGGTGGCCACCTCCGCGCTGGCGCAATCCATCTCCGACTGGCCCAAATCCAGCGCCGACTACTTCGCCGGCGTGCAGGCCAAACTGAAGGCCTTCGTGGACACCGGCCAGCTCGGGCCGTTTGCCAACGCCTACTGGGGCCACCCGGCCTACAAACTGCCGCCCGAGGCCAACCTGATGGCCGCGGCGCACTACCTGGAGGCGCTCACCTGGCAGCGCGAGGTCATCCGCGCACATGCCATTCTGGGCGCCAAGAACCCGCACCTGCAAACCTACCTGGTCGGCGGCATGTCCACCCCCGTGGACCCCAACAGCCAGGCGGCCATCAACGCCGACAAGATCGCCCAACTGCTCTCGCTGTTCGCCCAGGCGAAGGAATTCGTCGAGAAGGTTTACCTGCCCGACGTGCTGGCCGTGGCGCCCTTCTACCTGGAATATGCCGGGCTGGGCGAAGGCATCGGCAACTTCATGTCCTACGGCGATTTGCCGCTGAAAGATGACGTCGACCCCAACAGCCCCACCGACCTGTTCCTGCCGCGCGGCGTGATCCTCAACCGCGACCTGAGCCAGGTGCTGCCGCTCGACCCGGCCAAAATCACCGAGTACGTGACGCACTCGTGGTTCAAGTATGACGACGAGAAGGTCGGGCTGCACCCCTCCGAAGGCGCCACCGTGCCCAACTACACCGGCCCCAAACCGCCCTACGACTTCCTCGATGTTGAGGACAAGTATTCCTGGCTGAAGGCCCCGCGCTATGACAACCAGGCCATGGAAGTCGGCCCGCTGGCGCGCATGCTGATCGCCTACGTCTCCGGGCACGAACGGGTCAAATACTGGGTGGATGCCGTGCTGACCGCGCTGAACCAGCCCGCCACGGTGCTGTTCTCGACGTTGGGCCGCACCGCCGCGCGCTGCGTGGAAACGCTGGTGCTGGCCGAGCAACTGGCCCCCTGGACCAACGAGCTGGCCGCCAACATCGCCGCCGGCGACCTGCGCATCCACGAGAACGCGCACTGGGATCCGTC
>CALMIB010000061.1 GCA_937863945.1 uncultured Longilinea sp. | reverse complement strand
TGGGTAATTGTCGGCGGAGAATCAGGACCTCATTCACGCCCAATTCAACCAGAATGGGTTCGGGATATTCGCGATCAGTGTACTCAAGCTCATGTTCCTTTCTTTTTCAAACAATGGGGGGGGACGAATAAGAAAAAAAGTGGCCGATTATTAGATTCCCGCACATGGGATGAACTACCTGGAGATGTTTCTTAGCTCGTAGATATCCACTTACGCCGGTCTGTGCCCAAATGTGCAAGCTGGCCAAATGTTTCCCAAACGGGTGGAATTAATCAATGTGATAGATGCCAATCGCTAGATATTCGCATCTATCAATAAGGATCCTAAAGATGAAAGCCTTATTTGAGAATGAAACCATCTCCATAATTTTTACCATTGCCGCGTTGGCAATTTCTCTTTTTCTCGGATACAAAATTACACAAGCAATCACCTCCGCTCGTGAAGATCCATATACCGGGAGGAGTGTAAAATACATTAGAACAAAAGATGTTGGCTGTGCGACGATGATCGTCTTTGCTCTGTTTGTCGCCTTATTTAATTTCTTAACCAGATAGCTCCCAAGACAAAACAAATATGGATCAGTTAATTTGCGGCGCGATCTTACTCATCTCGGCGCTATCTATTTTTGGAGAACCTACGTTGATCCCAAGGAGAATCGAGAGCGACGGGCAAAGGGCTATCAAGAACGGTATACCTACTTTGGCGGCCCAACCTATTGGCGGCCTAATCCCGATGAAAAAGATCCTGATAAAATTGCAGAATTCAAAAGTCGCGGCTATCGCTGGAGCGAAAAATACCATACGTGGTATATGCCAAAGCCCAATATGCGTAAATACAGAAAGAAGAATCAATAAGCGATTTTGATAACCAGACTCTATCCCTCCTGAAATCGCCCAGAAATTTATATAGCCCCGTTTGAAACTTCGATCAATACGGTTTGTATCCACGCTTACGTTCCTCGAAGGTTTCCGGGTTTTTCGCTTGAATGAGCCTGCCCCATCCTCCTCACTTCAAAATTGATCGCTCCCAATCCCCCAATCCGGCGCATAATATTAATTAGAACCCAAACCTCCGTTCCCCCGCGAAAGGAGTTCACCATGTCCATGACGGTCGAAGAACTCGTTTCCGCCTGCTTCGACGAGCTGCAAATCAGCCAGCGCTTCGTGCCTTAAGTCCGGCGCGCCGAAGCGGCCGGCTTTGCGCAACTGGCCAAGCTCTTCCGCGCCCTGGTGGCCGGCGAAACCGCCCGCGATGCGCTGCTGCATCACGCCGGCCTGGCGGACAACTATTCCCTCCCCGCTCGCGCCGGTCTCTGACCCCCTGTCGGGTGCAGGCCGAGCGCGTGGGTTGACCGAAGGTCTCACAGTGCCAGCCGCCACACAAGGTTAGCCCACGCAAAAGGCTGGGCGACCGGTTGACCGCTTTCGCACGCAGAAAAAGGCCTCATTTATCAATCAGGATTAAGCGGTTCCCTTTTTAATCCCGCATCTCCTCTTTTGACAGGTTGCGCATTTCACCCCCTCCGTGCTGCAACCTCGGTATGGCTGCTGCCTGCCAGCGGATCGCAAGGGGAACGAAAAAACGAATATTCGTTTCCACATTCGTTTCAAAAACCAATACCCCACCACATCTTCCGACCCCTGCGCCTTAACAATCGCATACACCCAACATCTGGCGTCGCTCGGGAATTGTTTCGATTGTTTTTATTCGAATTCAAAAAACGAATCTCCGCGGGCTGTGTTCATCCTTGTTTTTCTTCGGTTCTTTTCTCCTTCGTGTGCTTCCCCTCCTTCGCGGTCAACCTCTTCCCGGCTGCCGCGGCGCAGTATAATGTAATCACAACAGCAACGACGCGGATGATCACGATGAAACGATGCGAAGTATGCCACCAGTTGACCGATAACGGCGACCAGCGCTGCCCCAGGTGCGGCTCCCCTTTCCCTTATAATCCCCGGCTTTCCCTGTTTTCCGAAACCAGGATCTTCCTGATCCTGCTCGTCCTTGGCCTGGTCGCCTGGCGGGTGTACGAATCGTTGCCGCTGCTGCCGCCCGATCCGGCGGTTTGCTCGCAAACCAGCTTCAACCGCTTCAAGAAGATCGTCGTTCGTGCGCACACGGACGCCACCAACATCCTCGCTGAGAACTATATCTCGTCCGCGAACCTGAGCAAGATCATGACGCTCAAGCGTGAGGCCGAGGCGCTGCCTGTGCCGGCCTGCCTCGAGGCGGCCAAGGAAGATTTCGTCGCTTACATGGAGGCGCTGTACTATTCGGCGGTGCTTTCGGCCTGGAATGGGTACGAATCGGCGACGTTGTACGTGGAAAGCGCGGCCAATTATTTGAATGCGCTCAACGCGCACCTGGACGAGGTGAAGGCCTGCCTGCCGGATTGCCCGTGACGGGCTGGATGGGGTGCGGCGGCAAAGATGAAATTAACGCCGCCGTCAACGGTTTCGCTGTGCCCGGGATGGGTCCGCTGCTGACCGGGCACGGCAAATTACAGGTTAAACGGTATCCGCTGCCTGCATCGCCGTGCCCCTACCGGCGTTTCAGGGTGGCGAGGAGATGTATAGGGGCGCGGCGGCAAAGATGAAATCAACGCCGTCAATCTGCTGTGATCCTCATCACGCATTACTCGTCAACTCGTCACCCCCTCTCCCTTTGCGGTAAAATAAGACTCTCATGGTTGACTTTGACCGCAAGGTGGAAGACTGGAACAAGGCCCGCGCCGTGACCCCCGAAAAGCTGGAGGCCGCGCGGCAGGTGCTGGAGGCTGTGCGCGCCGGCAGCGACGTCATCAAGGCGCTGCGGCGCTTCCCGCAGCCCGGCGGCGGCTACCTGGCCAAGCACGTCCTCGTGGCCGCTTACCACCAACTGGTGGCCGGCGGCGAGTGGCCCGCCGACCCGGCCCTGCTGGCGCGCATCCGCATGAAGCCGGTGCGTTCGCTTTCCGGCGTCACCACCGTCACCGTGCTCACCAAGCCCTACCCCTGCCCGGGCAAGTGCATCTTCTGCCCCACCGACGTGCGCATGCCCAAGAGCTACCTGCCCGACGAGCCCGGCGCGGCGCGCGCCTTCCAGAACGCCTTCGACCCCTACGACCAGGTGCGCTCGCGCCTGGAGTCTTACGACGCCGTGGGCCACCCCACCGACAAGATCGAGCTGCTCATCCTGGGCGGCACGTGGAGCTCGTACCGGCGCGATTACCAGGAGTGGTTCGTGCGGCGCTGCTTCGACGCGCTCAACGAGGTCGAATCGGCCACGCTCGCGGAAGCCCACGCGCGCAACGAGACCGCCGCCCACCGCAACGTGGGCCTGGTGATCGAAACCCGCCCGGACGAGATCACCCCCGCCGAACTGGCCTGGCTGCGCCGCCTGGGCGTCACCAAGGTGCAAATGGGCGCGCAGTCGCTGGATGACCGCGTGCTGGAGCTCAACCGGCGCGGGCACAGCGCCGCGCGCACCCTGCAGGCGGCCGCCCTGCTGCGCGCCGCCGGGTTCAAGATCGTGCTGCACTGGATGCCCAACCTGCTGGGGGCCACCCCCGCTAGCGACCGGGCCGACTTCGCCCGCCTGTGGACGGACGGCTACGCGCCCGACGAGATCAAGATCTACCCCACCCAACTGCTGGCCAACGCCGACCTGTACGCCTACTGGCAGCGCGGCGAGTACACCCCCTACACCACCGATGAGCTGGTGAACCTGATCGCCGACATCAAGCCCGGCATCCCGCAATATTGCCGCGTCAACCGCGTCATCCGCGACATCCCCTCGACGCATGTGGTGGCGGGTAACCGCCGCACCAGCCTGCGCCAGGACGTGCTGGCCGAGCTGACCCGCCGCGGCCAGCGCTGCAACTGCGTGCGCTGCCGCGAGGTGCGCGGGCAGGCCGTTTCAGCGGAATCGCTGCGACTGGTGGACCTGGTTTACCGGCCCGAAAAGGCCGAAGAGCACTTTTTGCAGTTCGTCACGCCCGACGACCGCATCGCGGGCTACCTGCGCCTGTCGCTGCCCGCCACAGACGCCCCTGCGCTGGGCATGCCCGACCTGGACGGCGCCGCGCTGATCCGCGAGGTGCACGTCTATGGGCAGGCGCTGGCGGTGGGCGCCGAGGCCGAGGGCGCGGCCCAGCACATCGGCCTGGGCACCGCGCTGCTCGAGCGCGCCAGTGAACTGGCCCGCGCGGCCGGCTTCCGCCGCCTGGCGGTCATCGCCGCGGTGGGCACGCGCCGCTATTACGAGGCGCGCGGCTTCGAGCGCGGCGAGCTGTACCT
>CALMIB010000060.1 GCA_937863945.1 uncultured Longilinea sp. | reverse complement strand
TGTGTTCTGTGACATGATGAGCGCATGGATGCCATCATGCTCCCCGAGAGCAATCAACTGTACGCCGTTATCGGCGGGCGCGCCGCCGTGAACCGGCTGTTGGAGCTGGCGGCGCACCTGGCGCTGCGCGGGCCGCTGCTGCTGCTGGACTGCGGCAACCGCGCCAACCCGCTGCTGCTGGCGCGCAGCCTGCGCCGCCTGACGCCGGATCCGCTGCGCGCGATGGGCAACATCCAGGTGGCGCGCGCCTTTACCTGCTTCCAGGTGCAGGCGCTGCTGGAGCAGGTGGCCTTCTTCCCGGCGCAGCAGCCGCTGATGATCCTGGAACTGCTGGCGACCTTTTACGACGAAAGCGTATCCTACGCTGAGGGCCGCCGGCTGCTTGAGCAAAGCCTGCGCTGTGTCAGTCACGTGCGTCGCGCGGCGCCGGTGCTGATCAGTGCGCGGCAGCCGCCGGCCGAGTTCCCGGAGCGCGCTGCGTTCGTCGAGATGCTGTGCAGCGCCGCCGATCAGTGCTGGCTGGAGGAAAAGCCCGCGCCGCGGCCGCCCGCACAGCCGTCGTTATGGGGAGAGTAGGAATGGGGCGCACACTGCCGTCAATCACACAATCGCTCAGCGAAGAACAGGCCGCTTTCAACCGCTTCCGGCGCGCGCTGCGGCGCTCCGATCAGCTCGCGCTCGACGAGCTGTTCGTGGCCGCGCGGCAGCACATGGCGGCGGCGGCTTATGCCGCCAACCTGCTGCCCATGGAAACGTTCCTGCTGGCCATGCTGCTGGAGGAGCACAAGGAAATCATCCGCCTGCGCGACCGGCTGGAAGCCTTGCAAAACCAGGTGGGGGATGGATGAGGTCACCGGCTGGCTGCTGGACATGTACGAGGCCGGCGAGCGCGGGCTGGCGCTGTGGCTGATTGCCGAGGACGGCCGCCGCCTGTGCCTGCATCAGGCCTTTCCGTTGTGCTTCTACGCCGCCGGACCGGCGCTGCGCCTGCGCGAGGCCTGGCAGTGGCTTGGGCAGCTTCCCGATCCGCCTGGCCTGGCGCGCGAGAGCCGGCGCGACCTGTTTCAACCGCAGCCGATCGCGGTGCTGGCCGTCAGCGCGCGCTTCCCGGCCGAGCAGCGTTCCCTGTTCCGGCGCATGGAGCGCGCCTTCCCCGACCTGGTCTATTACGACGCCGACGTGCAGGTGCAGATCCGCCACGCCGCGCGCTACGGCTCGTTCGCGCTGGCGCGCTGCCGTGTGCAGGTGGACGGGCAGCTCAACGTGCATGGATTTGAGACGCTGGACTCACGCTGGGACCTTGACCCCGAGCCGCCGCCGCTGACCGTGCTGGAGATCAATCTGCCGGACGGTTCGCCCGGGCACGCGCAGCCGCAGCGCTTCGAGCTGCGCTGCGGTTCCTGGAAGAAGACGTACGAACTGGTGGAGGGCAGCGCGCCGGCCTACTGGCTCAAGACCGCGCTGAACCGCTTCGACCCGGACATCCTGGTCACCGACTTCGGCGACACCTGGCTGCTGGAAAACCTGCTGGCGCGCGTCAGCGATCCGCCGAATGAATTGCCGCTCAGCCGCGACCCGGCGCGCACCCTTCACACCATCCGTGAGAAGACCTACTTCTCCTACGGGCAGGTGGTTTACCGTGGGCAGCAGGTGCACCTGTTCGGGCGGGTGCACATCGACCGCAAGAACGCCATGATGTGGGGCGATTACGGGCTGGAGGGCATCCTGGAAAACGCGCGCGTGACCGCGTTGCCGATCCAAACCTCGGCGCGCGTCTCGCCGGGCTCGGGCATCTCGTGCATGCAGATGATCACCGCGCTGCGCGGCGGCACGCTGGTGCCGTGGCACAAGCAGCAGGTCGAGCAGCCGCGCCCGCTGATCGACATGATCCACGCCGATTTCGGCGGGCTGGTCTATCAGCCCACGGTCGGGCTGCACCGCGACGTGGCCGCGGTCGATTTCGTTTCGCTTTACCCGGCGGTGATGGTGCGCTGCAACATTTCGCCGGAGAAAGCCGCGCTTTCGCTTTCCGATCCGCCGCCTGACGACCCCGGGCTGGTGCCGCAAACGCTGGCGCCGCTGCTGCGCAAACGCGTGCTGCTCAAGCAGCGCCTGCCAAAGCTGCCCGCCTGGGATCCGCGCCGCAAGTGGTACAAGGCGCGCACTTCGGCGCACAAATGGCTGCTGGTGGTGTGCTTCGGCTATTTGGGCTACAAAAACGCGCGCTTCGGGCTGATCAGCTCACACGAAGCGGTCACCGCCGGCGGGCGCGAGGCGCTGTTGCGCGCCAAGGAGGCCGCCGAGGATGCCGGTTTTGAGGTGCTGCACATGTTTGTGGACGCGTTGTGGGTGCAGCGCAAGGATTGTTCGCGCCCGGAGGATTTTCAACCACTGCAGGACGAGATCACCCACCGCACCGGACTGCCGATTGCGCTGGATGGGATGTATCGCTGGGTGGTGTTTCTACCCTCGCGCGCGGACGGGCGCGTGCCGGTGGGCAACCGCTACTTTGGCGTCTTCCAGGATGGATCGGTCAAGGTGCGCGGGCTGGACGCGCGCCGGCGCGACACCGCGCCCTGGGTGGCGGATACGCAAATGGCGTTGATCGAAGCCCTGGCGCGCGCGCCGGACGCGGACGCCCTGCCGGAATACATCCCCGGCGCGCTGGACCTGCTGCGCCAGGCGCTGCGCCGGCTGGTCGCCGGGCGCGTGCCGCTTGAAGACCTGCTGACCGCGCAGCGCCTCAGCCGCGTGCCCGAAAAATACGCCAGCCTGTCACCTTCGGCGCGCGCTGCGCTGCAACTGCGCGAATCAGGCTGCGAACCTTCGCCGGGACAGCGCGTGCGCCTGCTGTATGTGTACGGCCGGCCGGGTGTGTGGGCCTGGGATCGCCCCGAGCGGGTGGATGCGCGCCGGATCGACATTGGCGCGTACCGCAAGCTGCTGCTGCGCGCCGCCGCGGACGTGTTTCAACCCTTCGGCATTGACCCGCGGGACCTGGCGCTGCTGGTGGACGACCGCGCCGCGCAGGCGCCGCTCTCGCCGGCCTGGGGAATTAAAAATCCCCGGGTTGTGCCAGAGATTTGCGGTACAGAGTTACCCTAGCTTGCTGCCGTAATCGGTCGTAAATTTGCAATAGACCGATAGGGATGTGTAAAAAATGCCTCAGGTCAGTCTATAAGCCGCGTTCTGTCCAACCGGCGGGTCTCCTCCGAGGGGGACACGCGCACCGGTATGGGCAGCCATCTCTCTAGGCGGACTGTTGCCAGCCCGCTCAAGCAGCCTACCCGGAACTTCTACCCGGCGGGATATCGCTATCCCGCGAGATATTGAGGCGGGCCGCCTCCCGTTCCTGCTTGGCCTTGCTCCCGATGAGGGTTGCCTGGCCGCCGCATTACTGCGGCGCCGGTGGTCTCTTACACCGCCGTTTCACCCTTGCCCCTTGCGGGGTGGTATGTTTCTGTGGCCCGATCTGGCAGGTTGCCCCGCCCCGGGTGTTACCCGACATCGTGCCCTGTGGAGCGCGGACTTTCCTCGACATCCCGCAAAGGGATGCCGCGGCTGCCCGACCAACCTGAGGCACTTCGATCATACCGTCAATCCCGGCGGGCGTCAATCGTCGCGTCGATTTGCCCGGTGCGGCGTGAATGCGGTAAAATTGACTTTGGCCCCCCGGCGGCCTTTACAGCCGCGGGTTTTCGGTATAAAACTCATGCAAAGATGGCTGCAATTTGCCTAAAATTGAATGGATCCACTCTGAAACGAGTGAAATTATCATCCAACGAGGAAATCATGCGAACACCCTTTGTTGCCGGAAATTGGAAGATGAACATGACGGTCGAACAGGCGCGCGGACTGGTGGCTGAGCTGTTGCCCGGTTTGCAGGCAGTTGCATCCGTCGAACGCGTTCTGTGCCCGCCGTTTACCTCCCTGATGGCGGTTTCGGCCATGCTGGCCGGCACGCGCATTGGGCTGGGCGCGCAAAACCTGCACGCAAAAGCGTCCGGCGCCTACACCGGTGAGATTTCGCCGGCCATGGTGAAGGAATTCTGCAATTATGTCATCATCGGACACTCCGAGCGCCGCCGCGATTTCGCCGAGACCGATGAGATTGTCAACGCCAAGGTCAAGGCGGCGTTTGGCGTGGGGTTGCTGCCGATTATGTGCGTGGGCGAGACGTTGGAAGAGAACGAATCCGGGCGCACCGCCGAGGTGGTGACCCGACAGGTGAAAGCGGGCCTGGCCGGACTGAGTCCTGAACTGGCCCGCGCGCTGGTGATCGCGTATGAACCGGTGTGGGCCATTGGCACCGGCCGCGCATCCACCGCGGATGCCGCTAACCAGGTCATCGCCGAAACCATCCGCAAGCCGCTGGCTGAATTGTTTGGCGCGGATGTGGCCGAAGCCGTGCGCGTGCTGTACGGCGGCTCGGTGACCGGCGCGAATGCCGCCGAGTTCTTCGGCATGCCGGAAATTGATGGCGCGTTGGTGGGCGGCGCGAGCCTGAAACCGGCGGATTTCCAGAAGATCGTCGAAGCCGCCGCGCAGTAACCGCAGCGATGCCGGCGGCAATCGATGGGCTGGTGGTTTTCACGCTCAGCCTGGTTTTGTTCTGGCTGGCGCAGCGCTGGCTGCACCGCGAGTTGCAGGCGGTGTTGCTGCTGTTGACGCGCAACCCCTCGGCGGCCATCGGCATCTTCTCGCTGTTGTTCTTCCCGGGCGTGCTGCTGCACGAGACCAGCCATTTCCTGATGGCCCGCCTGCTGCGCGTCCGCACGGGGAAATTCTCCCTCATTCCGCAGACCACATCGCAGGGATCGCTTCGGTTGGGCTACGTTGAAACCGCCCGGGCCGATTGGCTGCGGGACACGCTCATCGGGCTTGCGCCGCTGCTGACCGGCGGCGTTGTGATCGCCTGGCTGGGCCTGAGCCGGCTGCATTTGATGCCGGTGGGCTCGGCCATCCTGGCGGGCGATTGGCCGGCTCTGCCGGGATGGGTGCGCCAGGTGGCGGCCGTGCCGGATTTTCTGTTGTGGTTTTACCTGGCCTTTGCCGTCAGCAGCACCATGCTGCCCTCAGCTTCCGACCGCCAGGCCTGGCTGCCGATGGGATTGGTGCTGTTGGCGGTGGTGGGCGTTGCCGCGGCGGCCGGAGCCGGCGAATGGATGCTGCAGCACCTGGCCCCCGCGGTGAATTCGACCCTGCGTTCGGTCTCCGGCGTTTTTGCGATCAGCCTGTTGCTGCACCTGGCGCTGGGAATCCCTTTCTGGCTGCTGCGCCTTCTGATCAGCCGGATCACCGGCATGCGGGTCGTATAGGGTTGGACGGTGGAGGGTGAATATGGCAAATGTCATCCGAAAAGGGATCAATGGTACGGTGTGCACTCTCCTCCGGGGTGATACAATCGTTTGCAGGCTGTTTCCAGGTCAGGCTCAAAGCGGATAACCATGCTGATCGATTCTTTTGGACGTCGAATCACTTATCTCCGAATATCCGTCACCGACCGCTGCAATTCGCGCTGCGTGTATTGCATGCCGCTGGCGGGCGTGCCGTGGAAATCACACGATGAAATCCTGCGCTATGAGGAGATCGCCGAGATCGTGCGGGTGGTGGCCGCCGAGGGCGTGCGGGCGGTGCGCCTGACCGGCGGCGAGCCGCTGGTGCGGCCCAACCTGCCCGAACTGGTCGGCATGCTGGCGGCCATTCCCGGGATCGAGGATATCAGCCTGACCACCAACGGTTTACTGCTCGAACAGCAGGCCGAAGACCTGGTCAAAGCGGGCTTGAAGCGCATCAACGTGAGCCTGGATACGATGCAGCCGGAGCTGTTCCGGCGGATTACCCGGGTGGGCTCGATCGAGCGGGTGATGCGCGGCCTGGAAGCCGCGGAAAAATGCGGCCTGACGCCGATCAAGATCAACATGGTGGTGATGCGCGGGATCAATGAGGATGAGATCATCCCGATGGCGCGGCTGTCGATCTCGCGCCCGTGGCATGTGCGCTTCATCGAATTAATGCCGCTGGGCAACCAGCAGCCCTGGGGCGATGGTTTTCCGCTGCCGGAAACGATGTACTATCCCATTCGCGAAATTCGCGCGCAACTGGAAACGCTGGGGTTGGAGCCCGTGCTGGACAAAAGCGGAAACGGCCCGGCGGTGGAATACCACCTGCACGGCGCGCAGGGCCGCGTGGGCATGATCGCAGCGCTGGGCGAGGCATTTTGCGACACCTGTAACCGGCTGCGCCTGACCGCGGATGGTTATCTGCGCCCGTGCCTGATGAGCGCGGAGGAGATCAACCTCAAGGAAGCGCTTCGCTCGGGCCAACCGATCCTGCCCCTGATTCAGCAGGCCGTGGACGTGAAGCCGCTGGGACACGAACTGGCCAGCCGCCCGGCGCCGGAAGGCCGCTGCATGTTGCAAATCGGCGGATAACGGAGAGCAGCCTTACTCTCACGAAACAAGAAAAAGACCTCGTTCATGCGAATGAGGTCTTTTATTAACTCTTTCAGGGTGTCAGGCCGTGCCGAACTGCCGGTCTCCGGCGTCGCCCAGGCCGGGGACGATATACCCGCGTTCATTGAGGTGATCGTCGATGGCGGCCAGGTGAATGGGCACATCCGGGTGATGGCGCTGCATATTGGCAATGCCTTCCGGCGCGCCGATCAGACCGACGAACTTGATCTTGGAGACGCCCCAGCGTTTGAGCACGTCCACGGTGGCGGTGGCGGAACCACCGGTCGCCAGCATGGGATCGAGGATGAGGCAGACGGAGACGGTGGGTTCGATGGGCAGCTTGTTGTAGTATTCCACCGGTTTGAGCGTTTTTTCGTCGCGGTACAGGCCAATGTGCCAGACTTCTGCCGAGGGCATCAGCTCCCAGAACCCTTCCACCATGCCAAGGCCTGCGCGCAGGATCGGCACCAGGCCAATTTTATCCTTCAACTGGGCTGCCCGGGTGACCGCCAGGGGCGTTTGAACTTCGACCGCGGTCGTGACAAGGTCGGCGGTGGCTTCGTAGGCCAGCAGTCCGGCGATTTCGCGCACCAGTTCGCGAAATTTTTTCGGTTCGGTGGCTACATCGCGCATTTTACTGAGTTTGTGGGCAATCAGTGGGTGGGAGGATACAAAAACGTTGAACATGCCGGTCTCCAATCGGATTGTTTGCTGATCCAATTATAGTCGCATTGGGTAGATAAGGTATAATTCACGCCATGAGTGACTCTCCAAACCGCGTCATTTCACCGGAACCGCGGCCGGACGATCGCATTGACCAGGCGCTGCGGCCGCGCCAGTTGAATGAAATCATCGGCCAGGAGCAGATTTGTGAGAACCTGGGCATCCTGATCGCGGCGGCGCGCAAGCGCAACGAACCGCTCGATCATGTGCTGTTTTACGGGCCGCCCGGCCTGGGCAAAACGACGCTGGCGCATGTGCTTTCCAACGAGATGGGAGTCAACATTAAAATCACCGCCGGGCCGGCCGTCGAACGCGCCGGCGACCTGGCTGCCATCCTCACCAATCTGCACGCCGGGGATATCCTGTTCATCGATGAGATTCACCGGTTGGGCAAGGCGGTGGAGGAAGTGCTGTACCCGGCCATGGAAGATTACGCGCTGGATATCGTCATTGGCAAGGGCCCATCTGCCAGGTCGATCCGCCTGAAACTGCCGCGCTTTACCGTGATCGGCGCGACCACGCGGCTGGCGCTGGTGAGCGCGCCACTGCGCGCGCGCTTTGGCGCGGTGTACCGCCTGGATTATTACGGCCTGCCGGCGCTGCTGCCCTTCGCGAAAAGCTGGAACGAC
>CALMIB010000059.1 GCA_937863945.1 uncultured Longilinea sp. | reverse complement strand
GTGTCGATGGGCATCCTGGCGTTGATCCAAACCCTGACCGGATGGGAAATTGCCGGTGTATTCTGGGGCGGCCTGTTCGCGGCTGCGGGCGGGGGCTTTCTTTATGTGCTTTACCAGGACCGCAGCCGCTGGTGGGCGGTGATCCCGGGGGTGACGCTTCTGGGCATCGGCGCGGCGATCATCCTGGATACCGTCGCTCCGGGCGCGGCTGAATGGATCAGCGGCCTGATCATCCTGGGCGGGATCTCGGCGGCTTTTTTTGCCGTGTATGCGCTCAGCCCGCTCAACTGGTGGGCGCTGATCCCGGCAGGCACCATGGCTACCCTGGCGCTGGTGAGCGTCTTGGATACCATCCAGACTTTCGACAGCGGCTGGGTTTTCCTGGCCGGCATGGCAGCGACCTTTGGCATGGTGGCCCTGCTGCCCGAGCGGTCCACCGGCCGCAAATTGAGCTGGGCATGGTACCCGGCAGCGGCGTTGGCGGTCATTGCCTTTATCGTTCTGATCTCATCTTTTGAAGCCACCAGCGTAATCTGGGCGGTATTGTTGATTGGCGCCGGCCTGTTGCTCGTTTGGCGCGCGATGAAAAAGTAGGCGTTTGAAGGCAGCCTTAAGGAGGAAAATAAATGGAAGAGAATTTGTCACGCAAACGCCGGAGCATTTTTTGGCCCTTGATGTTGGTGGCCGTAGGCACCATCCTGTTATTAACCAACCTCGATGCAGTTTCGGGAAATATGTGGGATTATTTTGTCACCTACTGGCCGGTATTGTTCATCCTCAGCGGGTTGGATCAGATTTACCAGGGAAAAAGCTGGGTGGGGGCGGTGATTCTGCTTGGATTGGGCGGGGTCTTGCTGGCCGGCAACCTGAACGCGCTCCCGTGGAGCGGCCTGGATCTCCTGCTGCGGCTCTGGCCGGTGTTGATCATTGCCGCCGGCCTGGATTTGTTGATGCAGGGGCGGACTTCGACGTTTGGGGCGGTATTCATCGTGTTCCTGGCGGTGGCGCTGGTGGCCGGCATGGTTTGGTTTGGATTGGTGACGCCGGCCAGCATGGGGCAGGCGCCGATGGCAATCAACCAGCCGCTTGAAAACGCTCAGAGCGCATCGGTTGCCATTACGGTGATCGCTGGCGACGTGAGGGTCACGGGCGGCGCTGAACGCGATCAACTGATTGCCGGTACCGTGTATGCACCCAGCTCGATGCAGATGGTGGAAAGCTACGCTGTCAGCGGCGGCGAAGGGCGCTACGAACTGACGCCCGAATCGGGTGCGCGCGTTCCGGTGGTTGGTACCTACCATGGAAAACCCACCGAGCTGAATCTCAACAGCGCCATCCCGATGGAATTCGATTTTACTCTGATCGCAGGCGAGCAAGCGGTGGATTTGCGCAATACCAATGTTTCTGACCTTGCCGTGGAGACCATTCTTGGCAAGACAGTGATTACCTTGCCCAAAGATCAAAGATTGACCGGCAAGATCAGTTCGATCATCGGAGAATTGATCATCCGCGTACCGCGCGGCGCATCGGTGGAATTTCAGATGGACACGGTGATTTCTGGCCGGAATATGCCGGGAGATTTCTTGAAGACGGAAGACCGGATCACCTCGCCCGAGGCGGCTGACGGCCGGGCGGACATCGTCATTTCGCTTGAGAATGTCATTGGATCCGTCAAAATCGAATATTTGCCGTAATCCGGGGATCGGAGGAGCAAAGCAGACAGCAGAAAATGGCTGTCTGTTTTTCCATCCCGGACGGGAACTATTCGGTCAATAATTCGTCTTGTCTGTAAAGGATTATCAAAGGAGAAGAACCATGTCTAAGTATGTGTCATTGGCTGTAATCGTCATTCTGGCTGCGGTGCTGCTCAGTTCGTGCGCACCGGCTGCAACCGGTTCCATGAACCCGTATCCGCGGCAATTGAATGCTTCGGGGCAAGGAAAAGTGTATGTGGTGCCTGATCTGGCATACATATTTATCGGCGTGCGCACCCAGACGGCCAGCCTGAGCGATTCGCTCAATCAGAGCAACACGAAAGCAGCGGAGATTTCCTCGCAACTCAAGGAGCTGGGCGTAGCGGTTGAGGATATTCAGACCAGCGCTTTCAATGTGTACCCGGT
>CALMIB010000058.1 GCA_937863945.1 uncultured Longilinea sp. | reverse complement strand
GTGTTCATGTCTACATTTGTTAAGCCCAACCCGCGAAGACGGTTTGCCATGTTTTCAGCGGCGTCTTTCATTGCTTTGTCATGATCGCTCGATGTTGAGACAGAGGGTATCCGTACCAGGTCTTTCAAGTAATCGAGGAAAACCTGGCTGTTTTGATGGGCGTAAGAAAGCGCCGCAGTTCGCGGATCGGCCATAATGCACTCCCGGCAAAAAGATATGTCGATTATATGCGATTTCCATTAACTTCTCAAAAGATGCCAGAGGTGATTATGTTTCCGTGGGCTTTATGATAAAATGTGTCTGACAATTAGGGTGGTCGTGCCTGTACTACGCTGGCCGGCGTCGGAGATCGAAATCCGTCGAAAAGCACCGCCCCTCCAGGTTTTTATTTAACAAATCTGTGCAGGGAGCCGCGGTTATGTTAATCCAAAACTGCTCTATCGTCACCTGGGGTATCCCCAATCAAATCCTCGATCGCCAATCCATTCGAATTTCGGCTGAGAAAATCGTCGAAATTGGTCCTGCCGAATCTCTTTTACCTGCAGATGGGGAAGAGGTATTAGATGCCAGGGGCCAATTCGCGATGCCGGGTTTGATTTGCGCGCATACGCATTTCTACAGCGCGTTTTCTCGCGGTATGGCCATTCCTGGTCCGGCGCCAAAGACATTCCCGGAAATCCTGGATAAATTGTGGTGGCCGTTAGACCGCGCTTTGGATTTGGAGGATGTGCGTTCCTCCGCGCTGGCCTGTCTGGTGAATGCGATCCGGCACGGCACAACCACGCTGATCGACCACCACGCTTCGCCAAACGCGATTGAAGGCTCGCTGGATGTGATCGCTGAGAGTGTGCTGGATGCCGGTCTGCGCGCATCGCTTTGTTATGAAGTGACCGATCGCAACGGCTTTGAACAGGCAGAAGCCGGCATTCAGGAAAACTTGCGTTTCATCCGCCGCGTTCAAAACGAGCCTGCCTTGAAGGGTGTTTTGAGTGCCACCTTCGGGCTGCATGCCAGCCTCACCGTCTCGGATGCAACGCTGGAACGGAGCCGTGACCTGACCCCGGAGGATGTGGGCTTCCATGTACACGTGGCCGAGCATTTCTCGGATGAGGACGACAGTCTGGCCAAAGCGGGCACGCGGGTGGTGGACCGCCTGGCCAGGTTTGGAATTTTGGGGCCAAAGTCGATCGCGGTGCATTGCGTGCACGTGGACCAGCGGGAAGCCGAGTTGCTGCGCGAATCGCAGACGTGGGTGACTCACCAACCCCGGTCGAATATGAATAACGCCGTGGGCATGGCGGCTGTGGAGAGCATGCTGCGGGCCGGGATCAAAGTTGGCCTCGGGAACGACGGATTTTCCAATGCCATGTGGGAAGAGTGGAAAGCCGCGTACCTGGCGCACAAATTGTGGCAGCGCGACCCGCGCCGTATGGGCGGCTACGATGTGGTGCAAATGGCGATCTATAATAACGCCGAACTGGTCGCCAATCAATTTGGCGGGTTGAAGGCTGGAGAATTATCGGTTGACTCCGCGGCGGACCTCATCCTGGTGGATTACCACCCCATAACGCCGCTTACAGCCGGCAACCTCCCCTGGCATATCCTGTTTGGCTTTAACGAGAGTATGATCACGACCACCATCGCACGGGGTAAGGTGTTAATGCGCGACCGCCAGTTGGTGACGCTGGATGAAGAAAAGATTGCGCGTGAAGCCCGCCAGCGGGCCGCCCGCGTTTGGGAACGCTACAACCAGGAATTCGCTGCATAAAAAGGAATGCACCATGACAGATACTGTTGATGCGCCGTTGATAGGTACAATCGCGATTTTGGGCGGAACCGGCAAGGAGGGCAAGGGACTGGCCTACCGGTGGGCAAAAGCCGGTTACCGGGTTTTGATCGGCTCGCGCCAGGAAGAGAAAGCGCTGGTCGTGGCTGAAGAATTGCGCGCCATGCTGGATGGTTCAGAGCTAATCAAGGGCATGACCAATGAGCTGGCAGCCGGACAGGCTGACCTGGTTGTGATCACGGTGCCTTATGCAGCCCACAAAGCCATGTGCGAGCAGATGCGCGAGTACGTCCAGGGAAAGATCGTGATTGACGTCACGGTGCCACTGGTTCCACCAAAAGTGACAAGGGTGCAAATGCCGCCGGCTGGCAGCGCCACCCAGGAAGCCCAGCAAATTTTTGGCGAGGGCGTCCAGGTAATTGCAGCGTTTCAGAATATTTCATACGAACACTTGCTGCACGACGAAGAAACGAACTGCGATGTGCTGGTTTGCGGCGGCAATAAAGCCAGCCGGCAGGTGGTGCTTAAGCTGGTCGCCGCCGCCGGGTTGGTTGGCTGGGACGCGGGCGTGATCGAGAACTCGGTGGTTGTCGAGGGCATGACCTCCATCCTGATCGGCCTGAACAAACAGTTCGGCATCCAGTCTGCCGGCATTCGGATCACCGGCATTCCCGATTCGCATTAAAGGTGATTGGCGGTCCATCAGACATGTTATCCATCCTTCCCATCCGGGAAATTCCTCTGGTGAAGCCTGGTGATGATTTGAGCAGGCTGCTGCTGGATGCATTAACCGCCAACCGACTTGCGCTTCAAAAAGGTGACATCCTGGTGCTGGCGCAAAAGATCGTTTCCAAAGCTGAAAACCGGTTGGTCAACCTGAGCGAAGTGGCCCCCTCTGAAAGAGCTTTGGAAATGGCAGCCAAAACGGAAAAAGACCCCAGGATGGTTGAATTGATTCTGCAGGAAAGCCGCGAGGTCTTACGCTTCCGGCCAGGTACGATAATTGTTGAGCACCGGTTGGGATTTGTTTGCGCCAACGCGGGAATCGACCATTCGAATGTGGACGGACCCTACGGCGACCCGGAGGATTGGGTGCTGTTGCTGCCAGAAAACCCGGATCAATCCGCGGGCGCAATCCGGGAGAGGATCGCCGCGGTCACG
>CALMIB010000057.1 GCA_937863945.1 uncultured Longilinea sp. | reverse complement strand
GGCTTCCATGCGCCCCTGGACGGCTTCCGGCGTATCGGCCAACAGCTTCATTTTCGCGGCCAGGATGATTGCCTGCCCCGGATTGCGTTTGAGCGCGCTGCTGCGGTAGCTGTATGCCATTTGCTCGACCGTCCAGACCTGTTTCCCTGCATTTTGATGCAAGATTTCTGCCAGCATCAGGCTGCCGTTCATGTCGCTGCCGTGCGCGCCGGCGTTGCCATACACCGCGCCGCCGACCGAGCCTGGAATGGTGGCAGCCCATTCCAGGCCGCTCAATCCGCGCAGGGCCGCCTGGCGGGCGACGGCGCCCAGGTTGGCGCCCGATTCTGCCCAGACGGAATAGGGTTCGTGGTGCATGTCGATCTTCACGTTGCGCGCGCGGTTGATGATGACCACGCCCTGCAAACCTTTGTCGCTGACCAGCACGTTGGAGCCCGAGCCGATCAGGTGGAAGGGCACGCCGTGTTCCCACAATTTCGCCGCCGCGAGTTCCAGATCCTGGCTGGTGTGCGCGATCAACATGGCCGCCGCATTTCCACCGACGCGGGCGGTGGTGTAATTGGCCATGCTGACATTCTCCTGCAGGCGATCGCCAAACAGGCTGCGCAGCTCAGAAAGGGAGGACTGGAACGACGAGGAGTTCATCAAAAATGCTCTCTATAAACCTTTGAGGCGGTCGATGATTTTATTGACCAGTTTTTCCTGCTCCGGCTTTTCCAGATCGTCATAGCGGGCAGCGCGTTTTTGACCGGATTTGGAGGCCGGGTGGGCGGATTCGCCGGGTTCCAGGCGGAGGCCGGGGATGGCCAGCGTATCCTGATCGTAGGTGCGTTTGGTCTTTGAATCAGGCATGCGATTCCTCCTTTTGACGCAGCGCGGCGAGAACCTGGGCGCTGACCTGGTCGGCGTCGCCGGCGGAGAGCACCAGCACCACATCGCCGGGCCGCAATTCGGCCAGCAGTGTATCGCGCACATCCGTGAGCGCGGGGATGTAGCGGGCGGCCGGGTGCGGCATTTCGGCGACCACCTGACCGGCGGAGAACCCGGGGTCCTGCTCGCGGGCGGCGTAGATGGCCGTCACGATGACCTGGTCGGCATCGCCGAAGGCGTTTTTGAACTCGGGCAGGAGGGCCAGCGTGCGCGAATAAGTGTGCGGCTGCCACACAGCCCAGATGCGCCGATCGGCATAGCGCGACCGGGCGGCGGCCAGGGTGGCGCGGATTTCGGTGGGGTGATGCGCGTAGTCATCGATGAGGATGACCCCGTTGGCTTCACCGCGCAGGTCAAAGCGGCGCCCCGTGCCGGAGAAGCGCGCCAACGCGGAAGCGGCAGCGGCCAAATCGAGGCTCAATTCTCGCGCCACGGCAAAGGCGGCCAACGCGTTACGCACATTGTGTTCACCCGGCACGCCCAGCGCAATTTCCGCCACCTTCTCGCCGGTTCTTTCGATCACCTGGAAGGTGAAGCCTCCGGCGGCGTTGCGGGTGAGGGCGCTGGCGCGCAGGTCGGCCGATAGGCTCATGCCGTAGCTGAGCTGACGGCATCCGGCCGGCAATTCGGCAGCCAGGGCCGGCGCGTGCGGGTCGTCGGCGCTGGTGAGCAGCAGGCCGCCGGGTTGAAGCCTGTGCACGAACGCGGCGAAGGCGTCAAAATAATCCTGCGCGGTGGGGAAGCAGTCGGGGTGGTCGTGTTCCATCATCGTCACCACCGCGATCTGCGGCGAAAGGCCGAGGAACATGCGGTCGTATTCATCCGCTTCGATGACAAAAGCCTGCCCGCGGCCGGCATGCGCGTTGTTTTCCAGGTTCTTGGAAACGCCGCCGATAATGTAGCTGGGGTCTTCGCCGCAGGCGGTGAGCAGCCAGGCCAGCATGGCCGTGGTGGTGGTTTTGCCGTGCGTGCCGGCCACCGCGATGCCCAGTCGTCCTTGCATCAGTTGGCCGAGGAAGTCGGCGCGTTTGAGCACCGGGATGCCGGCGGCCAGGGCAGCGGCGACCTCGGGGTTGGAATCGGGGATCGCAGAGGAGCGCACCACCAGATCGGCGCCGCGGATGTTTTCGGCCGCGTGGCCGGTGAAAACGGGCGCGCCCGCTGCCGCCAGTTGCTTCGCCAGGTCCGAGAGGGTCCGGTCAGAGCCGCTGACCGAGAACCCGCTCTCCAGGAGGAGCCGGGCGATGGCGGAGAGTCCGCTGCCACCGATGCCGATCAAGTGAACGTGGATCATTAGATGAACACCACCAGGACGAACACAAACGCGATTGCGACGGCGAAGTAAATGGCCGGGCTGCCCAGCAGGTGAGGCGGCAGGAAGGCCAGGATGCGGATGGCCGCATCGCCAACCGGCGTGCCGGGCACCGGTGCAGTGATATTGGAGAATGGATAGTTGGCCGCGTTCATGTAATACCAGATCGAGCCTACGATCAGGTAGCCGTTGAAGGCGCCCAGGAAGATGCCCAGCAGTGAATCCTGCAGCCGGTCGCGGACGAAGCGGCCGCTTTCGGCCAGCTTGGGCAGTTTGGGGGTTTGATAGCCAAAGAAGACCAGCGACACGATGATGATGGTGCGCATCCAGAAGAGCGAGTTGGGCGCAGTCAGAGGCAGCGTGTCGCGAACGAACGGGACAAAGCGTTCGAGCACGTTGATGATGAACATGCCCAGAATCACGCTGAATGTGACCAGCAATTCGCGCGCCCACCCGCGCATGCCGCCGATCAGGGCAAACAAAATCACGTACATCCAAAAAACAGTGCTTAATCCGATCATCGGGCAATGCCTTTCCGCGGCGAGCGTTCCGCCAGCTCGCGAACCAACCCGGCCAGGCGTTGGCTCGCATCAGGACGGGCGAGTGATTTCATCGCAGCGCGCATGTTGTCCAATATTTCCGGTTGGGCGAACAATTCGGTGATCGCGGGCGCCAGTTGCGCCGGCAGTTGCTCGTCGGTGATTAGGCGGGCCGCGCCGCGTTCCACCAGGTAGTCCGCGTTGACTTTTTGATAGCGCCAGGCATACGGGTACGGCACCAGCACTGCCGGCAGGCCGAACAGCGGGTATTCGCCCAGCACAGAGGCCCCGGCACGCGAGAGCACCAGGTCGGCGCTGGCCAGCGCCGCGCCCATGTCGTGCAGGTAAGGGTGGGCGTGGTAACGGCTGGAGAGCTCGGGGGGCAAGGTTGCCTGGAAGGCCTGAATCTCGGGCCAATCGAGGTTGCCGGTGAGGTGCAGCACTTGCGCAACCTTGAGCAGTTCGTTCAGGTTGGCAGCTACGGCGCGGTTGATCGAGCGCGCGCCTTTGCTGCCGCCGGTCACCAGCAAGACCGGCAGGTCGGCGGCCAGGTTCAGGCTGGCGCGGGCTTCGGTGCGGGAATGGCGAGAGAGATCCGGCCGGGTGGGGTAGCCGGTGACTTCCACGCGGCTGCCGGCGGAAAAATAGCCGCGAGAATCTTCGGTTGTGACGGCGATGGTGCTGGCAAAACGCGCCAGGAACTTGAGCGCCATGCCCGGCTCGATATCGGGGGTGTAGACCAATGCGGGGATCTTGCGCCCGGCTACCGCCATCGGCGCGGCGACATACCCACCGGTGAACAACAGCACATCCGGCTGGAATTCGCGCAGCACGCGCCGCGAGGCCAGGACGCCCCGGGTCAGTTTGATGACGTTCCCGGGCAAGGCAGACAGGCCGACACCATGAACCCCGGCTGCGGGGATCGTGGTGAACGGCACGCCTTGTCGTTGGACCAGTTCGGCTTCCATGCCGCGCTCAGCGCCAACCCACCGGACGGTCACGTTCTCATTCCCAAGAGCTTGCAGTACGGCGAGGGCTGGATACACTCCTCCGCCCGTTCCGCCTGCGCATATCAACAACCGCACTGAAGGACCTCCCTTGTTGTTGGGTGGATGCCCGGTTACTTACCCGGGCGACATTCATGATCAAACCGACGGCGGCCAGGCACATGGTCAAACTGGAACCGCCCGCGCTGATGAAGGGCAGGGCATTGCCCGCAAACGGCAGCAGGTTGACCATCACGGCCATGTTAATCGTGGCTTCCAGAAGAATCCACAGAGTGCAACCCGCGGCCAGCAGCTTGCCCAGCAAATCGGGCGCGCGGTTGGCGATGGTCAAACCGCGCCAGAGGACGATCATATACAGGCCGATCACGCCGGCCGCGCCGAGCAGGCCGGTTTCTTCGGCGATGACGGCAAAGATGCTGTCGGTGTGGGCAACCGGCAGGCCGGTGAATTTGGTGGCGCCGCGCCCGATGCCAACCCCGAAGACGCCGCCGCGAACGATCGACTCGAGCGAGCGCTGGACGTGATAGGAGGCGTCAACCGGGTTGCGCAGGCCGGCCAGGTAGGGATCCAGGCGAGCCTTGCCGGTGGGCATGATGGTCACCAGCAACCAGGTGGCGGCTGCCGCGATCACGACGATGATCAGCACCTGCTTCCAATCGACGCCGGCCAGGAAGAACATCAAGCCGCCCATGATGACGATGGTCAGCACGGCGCTCAAGTCGGGCTGCGCCAGGATGAACCCGCTGGTGACGCCAATGATAGCGCCCATGGGCACCAATCCGAACCAGATGTTGTTGATCAACTCGCGCTTGGAAAAGAGCCAGAATGCCAGATAAACGATGATGGTCAATTTAGCCAGCTCGGAGGGCTGCACCGACCCGCCAAAGAGCGCGCGTTGGGCATTCAAGCGGGTTTCGCCGGTGATCAGAACCGCGATGAGCATGCCCAGGGTGACGACCATCATGGGCACGACCAACCGCTGAAAACGGTGGTAATCAATCAGGCTGACCACCACCATGCCCAGCGAGCCCAGCACAGCCCAGCGCAACTGATTGGTGAAGAAGTAAGCCGGATCGTCGCCGATTTCGAGCGAAGGCCCCCAACTGGCAGAATAGACCATCAGCAAGCCAAATACCATCAGCGAGATCACCGCCAAAAGCAGGGGAACATCCAGGCCGAGGCGCAGCGATTTGACGGCTTTGGCCTGCCGGGAAAATTTTTCGTTGGAATTTACGGCAGTTGGTTCACCCATCGTCTAAAGCTCTCCCCGCGCTCTTCAAAATCTTTGAACTGGTCATAACTGGTGCCGCCCGGTGAAAGCAGCACGATGTCACCCGGTTGGGATACCTGCGCGGCAGCCTGCACGGCTTCCTGCAGGGTACCGCAAATTTCCAGGCTGTACGGGCGGCGGCCCAACTCGACCGGGCCGATGGCCTTTTGGATCAAACCGGCCGCCTCACCGAAAAGAATGACATGATCGACCCGTTGATGAACCAGCATGGCCAGATCATCCCAGGGCAGGTTTTTATCGCGGCCGCCCAAGAGCAGCACAAGCGGCTCGTTGAACGATTGAATGGCCGCCGCCGTGCGCTCGGGCGCGGTGGCAATCGAATCGTTGTACCATTTGCTCCCGCGCCAGGTGCGGACCAATTCCAGGCGGTGCGGAACGCCGCCAAAACCTTCGATGCCGCTGCGCATGGCGTCGATCGGGAAGCCGGCCGCGAAGGCGATGGCACAGGCTGCCAGCACGTTGTACAGGTTATGCATACCTCTCAACATCACAGCGCTGAGCGGTAAAATTTCCAGATCCTTTTCGCCGTCGTACAGCCACAATTTTCCTTCCATGCTGAAGGTGCCGGATTGGCCGACGGGCGGGTGTTGCAGGCTGAAGGTGATCAGGCGACCGGCAACCATGCCGCGCAAATTCCATGATCCGCCATCGTCAGGGGTGAGGATGGCAACATCCTGGTCGGTCTGGTATTGCAACAGCCGGGCCTTGGCCTGCGTGTAGGCTTCCAGCGTACCGTGGCGGTCCAGGTGGTTGGGCGTGATGTTAAGAACGGCGGCAATCTGCGGTGAAAGAGTCATCTGCTCGAGCTGGAAGCTGGAAATCTCGAGAACGACGAGATCGGCCGGCTGGATTTCATCCAGGCGGTCCACCAGCGGCATGCCGATGTTTCCGCCGACCCAGGCTTTGCGCGGTGATTTCACTGCGGCCTGCGCCATCCGGCCGACCAGCGTGGTGGTGGTGGTTTTTCCGGCTGAGCCAGTGATGCCGATCACCGGGCCGGGGACGGCTTCCATGAAGATTTGCGTGTCGTTCGTCAGGGCAAGCCCGCGGCGCAGCGCTTCCTGCACGATCGGCAGGGTCAGCGGAATGCCGCCGGAGAGGCAAACCAGGTCGGCGGTGTCGAGCAGGCGCAAGGAATGCTCGCCGAACACCCAGTTGATCGAAAGGTCCGCGTTCGCGGCGCGAACGGCGGCCATCTGGGAGACGCTGCGCTGGTCGTTCAAGGTCACCTGCGCGCCTTTGGTTGAAAGATAGCGCGCCAGGGCCAGACCCTGCCGGGCTGCGCCTAGAATGAGCACTCGTTGACCGCGCCAATCTTTCATCGTTTCTCCGCCGCCACTACGCCACAGCCAGCGCCACGCCGAGCATGGCTGCCATGAGACCCACCAGCCAAAACCGTTGGACGACCTGCGTTTCGCTCCACCCGAGCAATTCAAAATGGTGGTGGAGCGGCGCCATCTTAAACAAACGCTTGCCTTTCGTGATTTTGAAATAGCCAACCTGCAAAATAACTGCCAGCGCTTCGCTGACCGGGATGATGGCGATGACAGGCAACAACAGCCATTGGCCGGTCATCAATGCAACCACGGCCAGGGTAGCGCCCAGCGCCAGCGATCCCATGTCGCCCATGAAGAGCTGGGCGGGATGGACGTTGAACCAAAGGAAGCCGAATAGCGCGCCTACCAGCGTGAAGCAAAAACGGCCCAGGAAGGTGTATCCCTGCATGAGAGCGATCAAGCCGTAGGTGGCGAAAGCGGTGGCACTGATCAGACCGGCCAGGCCGTCCAGGCCGTCGGTCAAATTGACGGCGTTGGACATGCCGACGATCAGGAAGATCGCGATGGGAATGTACATGTTGCCGAGCGGAATTTCATCCTCAGACCCGGGCCAGTACAATTCGGGGGCATCCAGCACGTATTTCAAGCCGTAAGCCACCACGATGGCCAGCACAAGCTGGAGCAGGAATTTGGTGCGCGCGCGCATGCCCAGGCCGCGGCGGGGGCCGCGAATGCCTTCCCAGTCGTCGATCGCGCCCAGGAAGGCGTAAACCAGCAGGACGAGCAGCGGCAGCAGGATGGAGCGGCCGACGACCTCGTAGCCCAACAACGTGGCGGCGTTCAGAAGCAGAGTCAGCACCGTCACCGGCAGAATAAATAGTATCCCGCCCATGGTGGGGGTGCCCATTTTGAGCGCATGCGAATCGGGGCCTTCCATACGGATGAGCTTGCCGATCTTGAAGTGCCGCAGGATGCGAAGCAGCGGTCCGCCCCAGATGACGGTGAACATAAAGCTGAATCCGGCCAGTGCAAGCGCCAGGGATGTGTTGCTCATGAGTCGGCCTCCAGGGAAGCGACAATGCGGTCCATTCTCAATCCATGTGAGCCTTTGACCAGCACCACATCATCCGCTTTGAGGGTATTCTGAAGCAGATCAATTGCCTGGCTGACGTCATCCACCGATTCGATGGCGCTGGAGGGCATGCCGGCCTGGCGGGCGGCCCGGGCGATCTGTTTGCCCAGACGCCCGACGGTGATCAGGCGGCAGGCCACTTCGGCGGCGCGCACGCCAACGAGCTCGTGGCCTTCCTGTTCGTAGGGTCCCAGTTCCAGCATATCGCCCAACACGGCCACCCGGTTGCCGTCAATTTCGGAGAGCAGGTTGAGGGCTGCCAGCGTGGATTCAGGCGAGGCATTGTAGGTGTCATCGATGATCAGCGCGCCGCTGGTTGCCCGGACGGTGGCCAGGCGCAATTGGGTGAAGCTGTGATGCAAGCCGTCGATCACTTCCTGCCAGGCAAGCCCTTCCACCAGGCCGACGGCTGCGGCGCGCAATACGGTGTGCACCGAATGCCGCCCGATCAGCGGAACGCGCAGGTGCAAAACTTCATTGCGAACATGCAGTTGGAAGCGAATGCCCTTCAGCCCCATACCGACCACATCGCTGGCCCACAGGTGACTTCGAGGGTCGAGTCCGTAGTAGAAAATGCGCGCCCGGGTGCGGGCGGCCATGCCGCGCACCAGCGCATCGTCATAATTGAGAATGGCCACGCCTTCCGGCGAGGCGGGCAAAGCTTCAACCAGTTCGCCTTTGCCCTGGGCGATGGCTTCCTGAGAACCTGCACGTTCGGCGTGGACGGTGCCGATATTGGTGATCACGCCCACCTGCGGCTGGGCCAGCTTGCACAAAAAGGCAATTTCGCCGGGAACGTAAAAGCCCATCTCCAGGACGGCCCGTTCGGTGCCTTCGCTCAAGCGCAGCAGGGTGAGCGGCAAGCCGATTTCGTTGTTCATGTTGCCCGGGTTTTTAACAGTGTGGTAGCGCTGGCTGAGCACCTGGGCTACCAGTTCCTTGGTGGTGGATTTGCCCACGCTGCCGGTGATGCCGATGACGCGCAGGTTTAATTGCCGCCGCCAGAAAGCGGCTACAGTTTGCAGCGCGGCCAGGCTGTCGTTGACCCACAGGCAGAACGGCGGTTCCGGGAGTACGGTCTCGCTCGGAAGATGGCCGGAGCGGAGATCAACGACCGGAAATTGTGAGGACAGGTCGCGCTGCACCAACGCGACGTGCGCGCCGCGTTCGAAGGCGCTGCCCACGAAGTCGTGGCCGTCGGCGCGCTCGCCGGGGAGAGCGATAAACAGGCTGCCCGGTATCACCTGGCGAGAATCAACGGCAGCCTCACTGATGACCAGGGAGGCTTCCCGTTGATTGCCCGTCAGGGCTTCCAGGACGTGTGCCAGTTTCAACAAGATGCTTTACCTCATTGCGCGGTGAGCTGATGCCGGGTGTCATCCGGCGGCAGGTTGAGTAAAACTACCAATTCTTTGACGATGTCGCTGAACACCGGGGCAGCCACGGTGGAGCCCCAGCGGTCGCTGGTGGGTTTTTCCAGCCAGACATACACGAGGAATTTCGGATCGTCCACCGGGCCCCAGCCGACGAAGGAGGTGTTGGTGAGGTCAGTTTCATATCCACCGGCAGATGGGATTTCGCCGGTGCCGGTTTTGCCGGCCAGACGGTATCCAGGAACCAATGCCACGGAAGATTCCGATTCGAGGGAAACCGCCAGCATTTCCGAAAGGGTCCTGGCCGTTTCGGCTGAGATCGGCGCGCCAACGGCGACAGGGGGAGTATTATACTGCTTGCCGTCCTGGATATAGGCCTGCAACAGGTGCGGTGCGTACATGATTCCCTGGTTGTTGGCGACGGCGGAGATTGCCATGGCCATTTGAATGGGCGTGGCGGCCACACCCTGACCAAAGGAATTGGTCGCCAGGTTGACTTCGTACCAGTCCTTGTCGCCGGGGAGTGACAGCGGCCAGATTTGTTCGCCGGCCAGATCGATATTCGTCCGGCGGCCAATTCCGAACGCCTGCAGGTAGTTGTAGAAGCGGGTCGGGCCCATTTCGGTGGCGATCCAGGACAGGCAAACATTCAACGAATGCTGCATGCAGCCGGTCATGTCCTGCGGTCCCCAGGCGCCGCGGTCCCAGTTGTAGATGTAGTACCCGCCCACGTAAATGGAGCCGGTATCGACGAACTGGGTTTGCGGCGTTACCGTGCCGCTGTCGAGAGCGGCTGCCATGGTGATCACTTTGAAAACCGAGCCAGGTTCGTAGGTTTCGCTCAGCGCGCGGTTGAACGGCGTGTTGTCGGTGAAGACGTTGCCGTAATCCCAGTACTCGTTGGGATTCATGCGGGGAGTCACAGCCATGGCCAGAATCTCGCCATTGGTGGGATCCATGATGATGGCGGTGCCGGATTCTGCACCGTTATTTTTCACCGCTTCGTCGAGGATCCGTTCCACCATGGCCTGGATTTCGCGGTCAATGGTGAGCACCAGGCTGGAACCGGGCGGAACACTGGGCACCTCTTGTATCAATGTAGGATCTGTGGGGATGGCGATCTTGACCGGATTTCCGGCCAGCAAGTCGTTGTAATTCTCTTCCACGCCGTAATAACCTGTGGAAGCTTCACGGTCCCGGTAGTTGTAGAAGCCAAGAATATTGGAAGCTAAGGAATTTTCAGGATAGGTGCGCTGCAGATGGCCGACGTAATGCAGTCCGCGCAGGCTTTGCACGGATTGACTGTTGTTGGCGTTGGCGCGGTCTTTCTCGAACTGCTCGTATTGCGCCGATAATTCGTTGACCTTTTCGGCCGATACGAAGTCTGCGACCACCACGTAGGATTGCTCGCCCTCGATGTATTTGAGTTTTGCTTTTTCGAGCACGTCGCTGTAATTCAACTCCAGCAACGACGAAAGCACGGTGGCGAGAGTTTCGGGGTTCTCCACCTCGTTCAGCGCGATGCCAACTTCGTAGACGTCCTTGTTGCCGGCCAGCAAATGCCCCCAACGGTCGTAGATATTGCCCCGTTCCGGGTAGATGGTGCGGACAATGGTGCCGTATTGTTTCTCAATGCTTTCGCTCATTTTCTGGGCATTGACATTGGTTTGAATGCGAACCATCTGAAATAAAATCAAAGCGCCCATGAGGGCGAAAAAGTAACCGATGATGCGGGTGCGGGTGAAGAGTTTCGTCATCGTCAGTACCCCCCATTTCCGGATCTCAGAACGCCTTCAAAAAACCACTCCCACAGCGATTGTCGGTAGGATTGCTTGATGATCGGGGATGGTAGATTGTCGGAAGAAGGCGGCGGCGCGATCATGACCGGCTTGCGGCCCTGGTATCCGGGGATGACCATGTAAATGGCCGTGGACATATCCGGGCGGACAAAGCCAAGATCGGCGGCGCGCTGGCTCATTACGCCGGCTGAGGTGAGTTCGGCCAGTTTGGCGCGGCGCTCGGCGATGGTGCGGTTGAGCGATTCGCGTTCCCGCTCGAGCGCCTGGATTTCCAAGCCGGCAGTTGCGGTTTGTGCGCTGATGAAGAGGTAAACACCGGCAACGATCACCACCGCCACCAATGCAGCCAGGAAGCCGCCGATCCGTTGGATCTGGAGGCGCCAGGGGGCTTGTTGGTATGCCTGCGTGAACAGGTGGTTCATTTTGAATGGCTCCTGAGCTAAATCTGATCGTTTTAGGTGTTTATGCAAATCTCATGCCAGCGGCAGCTTTTCGATGATGCGAAGTTTTGCGCTTCGCGAACGCGGGTTGGTCTGTGCCTCTTCAGGGGTCGCTTCCATGGGGCGGCGGGTGATTTCGACGAGGCTGGCTTTATGTCCGCAGGTGCAAACCGGCTGCTCGGGCGGGCAGATGCAATCGCGGCTTTCACGGCGGAAGAACTGCTTGACGATGCGGTCTTCCAGCGAGTGAAACGAAATCACCGCCAGTCGCCCGCCGGGCGCCAGGGCCTGCACGGCCTGTGGAAGAAAGTCTTCGACCGATTGCAGTTCCTGGTTGACCGCGAGGCGCAGCGCCTGGAAGGTGCGCGTGGCCGGGTGGATGCGTCCGCGCCGGCCGCCGCTGGTTTTGAGGATCAGGTTGGCCAACTCGGTGGTGGTGTGGAGCGGTCGGGCCTGGACAATGGCGTGGGCGATGCGGCGGGAAAGCTTTTCCTCGCCGTAGCGGAAGATCAGGTCAGCCAGTTCCATCTCCGGCAGGGTGTTGACCAGGTCGGCGGCGGAGGTGGTCTGCGCGGGTGAAAAGCGCATATCCAGCGGTCCGTCCATCAGGAAGGAGAAACCGCGCCCGGGCGTGTCGATTTGCATGGAGGAAACCCCCAGGTCAATCACGATCCCGTCCACGGTAGCCCAGCCAAGCCTGGCCAATTGAGCCTGCAGGGTGGTGTAGGAAGCCTGAAGGAGCGTGACCCTGGATTCAAAAGCAGAAAGGCGCTGAGAAGCTATCTCAAGCGCCTGCGGATCGAGGTCAAGCCCCAACAGGAGTCCACCCGGAGCGCTGGCGGTAAGAATCCCCCAGGCGTGCCCCCCTGCTCCGACGGTCGCATCCACATAGCGGCCTGCGCTATGCGGGCTTAAAGCGTGTATAATTTCCTGGTAAAGTACTGGGTGGTGCGGGGTGTTGCCATCCCTCTCGGCGCACATGCTGCACCTAGATGGACAGTGCCGAGAAGCGTTGTTCGTTGGCTTCGGCGTTGGTCATGCTTTCGCTCTGGCGGTTCCACAACGACGGCGACCAGATTTCAAAATAATTTAAAACGCCGACGACGACAGCCTCACCATCCAGTTGCACGGCATCCCTGAGAGATTGCGGGATAAGAATGCGGCCAGCCTTATCGACTTCGACACGCTCGGCGTTGGAGAAAATGAGGCGCATCAACTGGCGGGAGGTTGCATCGGTGAGGCTTAATTTTGCCGAGCGTTCGGCGATTTCATTGAAGTAGGAGGTGGTCAATACCATCAGGTTCTGGTCAAACCCCAGGGTGATGTAGGCGCCCTGCGAGATCAGTTCGCGGTAGCGAGCCGGGATCGTCAGGCGGCCTTTCTCATCCAGGTTGTGATGGTAATGATTAAGGAACATAAGTTCTACCCTGTTTTTAAAGCCGAAACGCCGGACCAGGCCAGCGCTCCACCATCTCCCACTTCATACCACTTTCCCCCACATTCTAACTGAATTCAGGGGAAAATACAAGTGGTCAAGCCCACTTCTTTGGCTATTGTAAGTATTTCGATAACCTGATGCTCAACACACCTGTTTCGTTTCGAAACTTAATCATCGGGGCAGATACGCTCGTTCCTTTGTTGGATGGCCGCAAGGTGCCCTATATCAATCTGGACAACGCCGCCTCAACGCCTGCCATGCTACCTGTCCAGCAGGCGGTCGACCGGTTCTTGCAGTATTACAGCAGCGTTCACCGTGGAACCGGGTTCAAAAGCCAGCTCTCTACCCACTTTTATGAAGAGGCGCGAAAGGCCGTGATGCGTTTCGTAGGTGCAAACCCGGCGGATCATGCCTGCATCTTCAGCAAGAATTCCACTGAATCGCTCAACAAGCTGGCGCGCCGTTTTCCCTTTACGTCACAGAAGAACGTGGTTTTGCTGAGCACGATGGAGCATCACTCCAACGATTTACCCTGGCGTGCGGCGGCAAACGTGGTTCACCTCAGGCTGCTGCCGGACGGCCGCCTGGACGAAGGCGATTTTGATCTTCAATTGGAAAAATACGCCGGCAGGGTTGCGCTGGTGACGATTACCGGGGCGAGCAACGTCACCGGGATTATCAATCCGGTGCACCGGCTGGCGGTGAAAGCGCATGCCGCCGGCGCTCAAATCGCGGTCGACTGCGCGCAACTCGCGCCGCATCGAAAAGTCAGCATGGGCTCGTTGGAAGATCCTGCACACCTGGATTACGTCATCCTGTCGGCGCACAAAATGTACGCGCCTTATGGCACCGGGGCGCTGGTCGGCCGGCGCGATACCTTTGCGCAAGGCGAACCGGACCTGCGCGGCGGGGGCGAAGTCGAAATCGTGACGGTCGATTCCGTGCTCTGGTCAGAGCCGCCGGAACGGGATGAAGCCGGCAGCCCAAACGTCGTCGGCGCGATTGCGCTGGCGGAGGCGCTGGTGCAGCTCGAAAAAATCGGCATGGATGCCGTTGCGCGGCACGAGGCGGAGCTGACTGAATACGCGTTGAAGAAGTTGGCTACTCTGCCGGGCGTCCACATTTACGGCGATGCCGACCCTGCGACTGCCCGCGACCGGTTGGGCGTAATTCCGTTGAACCTGGATGGCTTTTCCCATTTCCTCCTGGCTGCAATCCTGGGGCATGAATTTGGCATTGGGGTGCGCAACGGCTGTTTTTGCGCCCATCCCTATGTTTTGCATCTCTTACAGGTGGATGATCGCCACTCCGAACGGGTTCGCCAGCAAATCCTCCAGCACGACCGCCGTGAAGTGCCCGGCATGGTTCGCATCTCCTTCGGGTTATACAACGAAAAATCCGATGTGGATGCGTTTATCAGCGCCCTGGAGAAGATCCAGCGCGGTGAATTCCATGGTACGTATATCCAGGATCCTCGCTCTGGTGAATTTCATCCGCAAGCCTGGGAAATTCGATTCGAAGATTATTTTGACCTGGGAGGGGATCGATGAAACCACAGGTTTTCGCCTTATTAACTGCCATTGCCTGGGGCGTCGGCGGTTACTTTGAGAAAAAAGGCCTGCACCTGGGCAACCTTTCGCCGGAAATGGGTATCACCCTTCGAACCCTGGTAGCACTGGTGATCCTGGGTGCGGTCAGTTTTCCGCAGTGGAAAACGCTTCCGCAGGCCGGTCCCAAGGCGTTGCTGTATATGGTCATCGGCGGCGGTGTGGTGGCCGGCGCGGTGGGCATGTTGTGTTTTTATAAGGCGATCAAAGGCGCTCCGCTGACCAGCGTGATGCCGATTGCCTTCACTTCGCCGCTGTTCGGTGCGTTGATGGGCATTATTTTTGGCGGCGAACCGTTGACGGTGAAAACCGCGACAGGTTTGTTGCTGACATTATCCGGCATTGTGGTGCTGACGGTGAAATAAACTCCGTCGGGAGAAAAAACGCCGGCCGTGAATTGACCGCTGGCCAGCGCTTAATTATTGGAAATTTTACCGGTTATCCGGCTTTGCCCGCGTCACGCAGGGCATCCTGCTGCGCCCGCCGCAGGGTCTGGTAAACCTGCTGACCGTTTTCAATCTGGTCGAAAAATGGGCCGGCCTGCGGGCGAACCCTGGCGGATGAAAATCCCATCTGAGGCGGCACGGCGCTAAAAAAAATGCTAGCCCGCCCCTCTCGGTGTTCCTGGAAAGTAATTTCGGGAATGGCGGTCAGGTGGATGCTGGTCAGGCTCGCCACCCGGCCGCCGTTTCGGATGAGGATACGCTGGTTGGTGAGGGCATAAAAGGTATTCTTGCGAGCCCAGCGATCGTAAAGAAACCGGCCAAAAATTAAATAGAGCCCAACCAGCACGAACGGTACGCCAAACAGTGCAAAGAATATATTCTCGCCGATGAACAGAACGCTGGCAAACCAAAAGATGGCAAACCCGCCCCACAACAGGCTGAACGGGATCATGAAAATATCTTGAGGGTGGAGCATCCATCCCTGCCGGGGCTGCCCGGCCCACAGGATGCGTTCTGCGGGATCCAACTCAAAGCGGAATTGGCCGGCGATGTCCGAGTTTAACATGATCTGCCGGGCTAGAAGCGGCTCACCAATTCGATATCCTGAGCCTGCAACCGGTCGTATTTCTCTGAGCGGATCAGTTCGAATTCAAAGATGAAGTTGCGGGACGGCAGGCCGGCGGGGCGAATACCTTCGGGCAGGTTGGAATCATGGAAAAATGCGGTGCCGTAAGCGGAATCGGGATTGCGCGTGTCCGTCTGCCAGAGCTGCGCGCTGATTTCTTTTAAATAGCGCATAAAACCGTAGCCCTGGTCGGTATGCCAGTAACACCAACCACGCACGCGGCTGCCCAGCTCGCCCCAGGCGGGGGAATCGGGCTTGCGGATGGTCACCGGGATCAGATTCGGTATGAGGTAGCCGGAGATGAAAAAATCTGATTCGTAGCGCAGTTTTGAAGAAACATTGTCGAGGCCGACCACTTCCACCCGGCAGCCTTTGTTTTGCAGGGCGCGCACGACCTGCACGAAGTCACCGTCGCCGCTGACCACCAGCACGCGGTCCAGGTTTTCAGATTGCAGCAGCGCGTCCACGGCCAGGTCGAGGTCGGCGTTGGCTTTGCCGTAGCGGATGCCGGATTCATCCTTGAACCATTGGATTTCTTTTACAATGACTTTGTAGCCGATATCCCGCAGCGCGGAGTGGAAACTGGTGGCGCCTTTGCGATAGACTTCGTCCCGTTCCGCTCGCTCACTGTCATAGGTGACATAAGCGTTCATGCGCATCGGATCGGCATAATCGCGACAGGCGAACTCACGGAGGACATCATATTGCATTTTTGAGCCGCCATTGATATATACATATGCAACATCTACGTACACCCCCACTTTACTGGAGGACCGGACGGATTTCATGGAAGCACCTCAATTTTTGTACAAAAAATTATTTTAATAATCTTACTACAAATACGAATTTTGTAGCAAATGATTTCGATTGCAGAATCATTTCAGTCGAATAGAATTCCCAGATAAATGGACGCACTCGTATCGCTGACGAATTGCCGGCCCTGTTCGCCTGGCATGCGCCATCCGCAGGTTTCAATAACCAGCAGGGTGTGGCTGCCTTCGAGTTGCTTCTGGATGCCTGGGTTGGCCGCAAAGACCATATCCAGGGCCTGATCGAAGGGTAATAATAAATAGTCTGGCACGTCACTGGCCGGCACCCGGGCGAATGCCGCCACGCTGGCGGTGTCGACGGATTTTTGCCCCTGGCGCAGGGTGATGCTGGCGCTTTTTATTTCATCCAGGTTGAAAAGCACCTGCTCCAGCGACAGGCCGGCTGAGTTGATGCCGGTGCCTTCCAAGGCATGGCGCAGTTCCTGGCCTTCGCCGGTAACGCCTGAATGCACGCTGACCCACAGAACTTCCTGCTGGGAGGCGGTGCGAAAATGATGAACGCAGGCCTGGTGGTCGCCAAAGTCGCATTGGCTGCCCGGCAGAAAGCGGACTTTGATAGGACGGCCGCGGTTTAGCGCGTCCGATGCCGGCCAAAAGCGCAGCGTGATTTCCTCGGCCCCAGGCGTAAAATCTATGCCGGAAAAATCGTAATCCGTGCTGTCAGCCTGTGTGGCGGCCGGCGTCAGGGTGGGGTGGAGCGGCAGGTAGGGCGTGGACGTGGACGCCACCGGCAAAAACGGCGTGGCAGTGGGCGCTCTGGCTGCTTCAGCCGCTCCCGGGCGGCAGGATGCCAGGGTCAGGATCGCAAGTCCAGCCAGCAAGTAGCATAACCGGCGCATGCGATTTAAGCCTATCTGGATTGAATTTTTCCGCGGATAAGCCAGGCAACACCTGCCAGGAGTGACGATAAGAGCACTGCGCCGGCGACGATCCATTCACGGTTCCCCGGGCCGCCAGGGGCGACGCGGACGACGGGCGTGGCTGCCGTGGTAGGCGCGCGGGTAGCGGCCGGAGCAGTCTGGCTGGGACTGGGCGTGAAGGTGGGTGGGATGCTGGGCGTCGTGGCGGGGGAGGTGGGAGTGGCCGTGGCCGTGATGGTGGGGGTGGGCGTGGGCGGCAATTGCAGGATGCCGTAGAATTCGAGTTGTTGAATGCCGTCGCCGCACCAGAATGTGCTGTCGCTCACCATCGAGCAATAAGCGCCCACCGTCGGCGGAGTCACGCCCGGGTTCAGGCAGTACACCTGTATCTGCCAGCCCGTGGGAGGGTTGCAGAGGACGAACCGCTGGCGGTCCTCGCCCAGCCCCGGAACGCTGCCAATGCCCAGATCCTGGCACACGCGCCAACCGTCGGTGGGCAAAGGAGGCGCCTGTTGCAGCGCCTCAGCCCGCGCGATGTATGCGATTGAGAACGTGAGCACGAGGGTGAGCAGCCCGGTCAGGATGTGGCGTTGCGTTTTGGTCATAGCGGTTGAGGTGAAGAATAATTTCCAATGATTCAATCTACATAGCATAGTGTAGAGGTCGAACCAGAAAATGTCAACAATAATCCAACCCGAATGAGTAGCCATCATTCCGGCTGGATGGTCCGACGTGGCAGGTTTATCCCGGTTTGGCCAAATCGGGGGCGGGTTGCAACGCCAGCCAAAGCTTGTGCAGAACATCCTTGCGATGCTTGAGCATATCCTTATACTCAGCCCGGTCGGTTTCCCGGATTTCGGCCTTCAGATCTGTGATGCAACTCTCCAGCAGGTATAAAAGAGTTTGGCGTTCTTCATCGCTCAAATCAAGGGTGACCATTTGCGACCTCCTGTAAATTCATCGGCAAACAAACGGCCGCCTGCAATTTGCAGACGGCCCTTGGATGGAAACAGATTGCGATTCCTGCGAAA
>CALMIB010000056.1 GCA_937863945.1 uncultured Longilinea sp. | reverse complement strand
TTCATGATGCTGGGCGTGACCGGCACCGCGCTGTTGTACTTCATACAAACCGGCGACTGGCTGCTGGCTTCGATCTTCTTCACGCTGGGAAACATCGGCTTTGCCGGCAGCCTGGTCTATTATGACGCCCTGCTGCCGCACATTGCCGGGCCAGATGAGATCGACCAGGTATCCTCACGCGGTTATGCCATGGGCTACATCGGTGGCGGTCTGTTGCTGGCCATCAACCTGGTCATGATCATGGTCGTGCCCGAACTGGTGCCCGGGATTGACGCCGGCCTGATGACTCGGCTCTCCTTCCTGACGGTGGCCGTGTGGTGGGCGGTCTTCACCCTGCCGCTGCTGCTGCGCGTCAAAGAACCGCCGCGCCGCATTCAACCCGGCGAGGAAAATTTTCACCCTGTACAGGCCAGTTTTAAACGCCTGGCAAAAACCTTCAAGGAAATCCGCCGCTACCGCGACCTGGCGATGGCGCTGCTGGCTTTCTGGATTTATGCCAACGGCATCGGCACGATCATCGTGATGGCCACCGCCTATGGGAACGAACTGGGCTTTAGCCAGACCACGCTGATTGGCACCCTGTTGATGGTGCAATTCCTGGCCGCGCCTTTTGCGTTCCTGTTTGGCTGGCTTTCGCGCAAAATTGGCACCAAGAAATCCATTTACATCAGCCTGACGGTTTATACGCTGATTGCCATCGCCGGGTATTTCCTGTACCAGGAATGGCAATTCTGGGTGCTGGGCGCCGCCGTGGCCACCGTTCAGGGCGGCAGCCAGGCGCTTTCGCGCTCGCTGATCGGCCGCCTGATGCCCAAAAGCAAATCGGCCGAGTTCTACGGTTTTTTCAGCGTTTCGGAAAAGTTCGCCTCGATCCTCGGCCCGGCGATCTTTGGCGTGGTATCCACCATCGTCGGTCACAGCCGCCTGAGCATCGTTTCCCTGGTCATCTTCTTCCTGCTTGGTATGTACCTGCTCACCAAAGTCAACGTTGAGCGCGGCATGAAAATTGCGCAGGAGGAGGAACAGGAAATGGTCGACAGCCAGGCCGCGACACCCGCCTGATCCATCGCTCCACAATTAAAAAGCTGCCCGCGAAACCCTGCGGGCAGCTTTTTGATGCAATTCAATTCGGGCTTACTTTTCGGTCAACTGGTATAGCTCCACCAGCACGCCGCCCGTGCTCTTGGGGTGCACAAAGGCCATCTTGCGGCCGGGCAGCACCTGGGGAGTCTCATTGATCAGCCGGATGCCTTTTTCCTTCAGGTCCGCCAGCATTTCCTCGATATCGTCAACCTGGAAACACAGGTGGTGCATGCCGCCGCCCCGCTCGGCGATGAATTTGGCCACGCCGGTATCCTCGGCGGTCGGTTTGACCAGTTCCACTTCGCTGTCGCCGCACGGAATGAACGCCACCATCGATTTCTGGCTGGGCACATCCTCAACATGGTCCAATGTCAGGCCAAGCGCGTCGCGCCAGAAGGTCAGCGACGCATCCAGGTCGGGAACCGCGATGGCCACGTGATTGATTTTCGTGATCTTTGCCATGATCGTCTTTGTTCCTCCAAAAGTCAGGCCAGCGCCGGGGCCTGATATTCGCCCCACACCCTGCGCAGCACATTGCAGATTTCGCCCAGGGTGATGTCATTTTCCACGCAGGTGATGAACAGCGGCATCAGGTTTTCGCTGCCCTGCGCGGCGGTTTCAAGCTGCCCCAGCAGCTCACCGACGCGCACATTGTCGCGGCCGGCGCGCAGCTCGGCCAGGCGGGCACGCTGGTTGCTTTCAATGGCCGGATCCACCTTTAAGGCTTCCATCTCCAGCTTTTCCTCCACCTGGAAGGCGTTCACGCCCACGATGGTGGTTTCATTGTTTTCGATGCTCATCTGGTAGCGGTAGGCGCTTTCCTGGATCTCGCCCTGCATATAGCCCTTCTCGATGGAAGCCAGCGCGCCGCCCATTTCGTCAATCTTGCGGATATACTCCTCCGCCTGGCGCTCAATTTCATCAGTCAACTGCTCAATCACAAACGAACCCGCCAGCGGATCGATGCTGTCGGCCACGCCGGATTCATGCGCGATGATTTGCTGCGTGCGCAGCGCGACGCGCACCGATTTTTCGGTCGGCAGCCACAGAGCTTCGTCCATGCTGTTGGTGTGCAGCGACTGCGTGCCGCCGATCACCGCTGCCAGCGCCTGGATGGCGACGCGCACGATGTTGTTTTCGGGCTGCTGCGCGGTCAACGTCGAGCCGCCCGTCTGCGTGTGAAAACGGAGCATCCAGGAGCGCGGATCTTTAGCGTGGAAGCGTTCCTTCATGATGCGCGCCCACAGGCGGCGCGCGGCGCGGAACTTGGCAACCTCTTCGAGGAAATTGCTGTGCGCCGCGAAGAAGAAGGAAAGCTGCGAAGCGATGCCGTCCACTTCCAGGCCGGCGTCGATGGCAGCCTGCACGTAGGCAATCGCGTCCGCCAGGGTGAAGGCCACCTCCTGCACCGCGGTCGAACCGGCTTCGCGGATGTGGTAACCGGAAATGCTGATCGTGTTCCAGCGCGGGACGTCGGTCTCGCAGTACTTGAAGATGTCGGTGATCAGGCGCACCGAAGGTGTCGGCGGGAAGATGTAGGTCCCGCGGGCAACATATTCCTTGAGCACGTCGTTTTGAATGGTGCCGCGCAGCGCTTTTTCTGGCACGCCCTGCCGTTTGGCCACCGCGATGTACATGGCCAGTAGCACCGCCGCCGCGGCGTTGATGGTCATGCGGGTGGAGCCTTTATCCAGCGGAATAGCCTGAACGCGCACTTCCATATCCTTCATC
>CALMIB010000055.1 GCA_937863945.1 uncultured Longilinea sp. | reverse complement strand
GGAGCGCCTCCGGGGCGGCTGCTGCCCAGCGAGGTTCGCTACGACGAGCTCGCCGGCGACGCCGACCGCGCGCTCGCCATCGGTATCTCCGAGATGGACCTCGGCCCGGTGTACGTCGACGTCGTCAACGAACCGCTGCTGGTGGCATAATCAAAGTAAACGCCGATCACCCGATAGGTCTGCCAACCCAAAGGACTTTGCAGCTCAATTTCATCACCGGCATCCAGGGAAAGTCGGTTGGCAAGTGGTTCTGAAATGATCACCTCACCGGCCTGCATCCGATCCCACAGCGATCCTGGCGCTCCTTCCCGTGACTTAAAGATTCTTTCCTGCTCAATCGCGGGATTATCCACCGCAGTCACGTCCACCAATCCCTGGCGCGCGAGCACCTGCACGGAGCGCAACTGGCTGACCGATTCCAGGCTGGGCCATGCCAGAACAGCTTGAACCACCTCGGGGGCAATTTCGACCCGCGGCGTATTTGCCGTGAAGCTTGGCGCCGAGATGTAGATGTCGCCCTGCAAAGTCTGCCCCAACCAGATCGTCACTGTGTTGCGGAAGCTGGAAATCATCACGCCCATCCCCACCATCACGGCCACCGCCACCATTAAGGCTGCCACTGCCACCGAGGTCCGGCTGAGCGCATTGACCACATTTCGAGGCGCCATCTGCCCCAGCAGTCCAAAGATACGGCGCAAGATTGGCGTCACAAGCCGCATGAGAAAAACCATCAGGAGCGCAGAGAGCATGGCAAAACCGACCACAACCGCCAGCGTTCCCCCAAAGCCCAGGATCAAACTGGCGCTCGGGATCAGGAACATGACGACCCCAGCCACAATCAACCCCAGCCCTGCAAACGCGACCACCACCACCTGGTTGCGCGCCTTGCTCTCCAGTCCGGAACGTGAAAGCGCAGCCTGCGGCGGAACCGAAGCCGCCTCCCAGGCCGGCAGCACCGTCGTGAACACCGTTGCCGCCAGGCCGACCAGCCCGCCCTTGAACAGGCTTCCCAACGGCAGGGAAGTATCCCGCACCGTGGTTGTAAAATACAGATCGTTGATGGTGCGTGAAACCATGCTAACTGTATTCTGCCCCATGAGGATGCCCAAAACCACGCCCAGCGCAGAACCAACCAATCCAACGACCGCGGCTTCACTCAAGACCAGGATAAAGATTTCCCGCGGCGTAACGCCCAAACAGCGCAACCGCCCGAATAGCGTGCGCCGCTGAACCACCGCGAAAGTCATCGTGTTGTAGATCAAAAACAGGCCAACCACCAGCGCCAGCATACTGAGCGCCATTAAGTTAAGTTGGAAAGCGGATGCCATCTGCTCGATCGCCCCCTGCCGGGCTTCCACGGTGGTGAGTTGAACCCCGGCCGGCAATGCGGCCTGAATTTGTCCCTGGAGGGCTTCACTTTCCTTTGGAAGGATCAGATCGATGCGGGACAGTCTGCCCACCGTACCGGTCAATTCCTGGGCCGAGGCGATATCCGCGAGGATGATTCCGTTGAGCGCGCGGTTGGTTAATCGATCCTCTGCCTGGACCAGGCCAACGATGTGCGCTTGTTTTTCGAAGCCATCAATTTCCAGGATCAGCTCATCCCCAGGAATAAGTCCATACCGGTTAGCGGTCTCTCTGGATATCATTATGGCCCCGGGTTGGATCAACAGCGAAAGGTATTCACCGTTATTCGAAGAACCACCCTCTCCCAGGTAGTCTCGAAATGGAGTCTCCACGAACGGATCGACGCCGAGCAGCTGGATCGGTTGACCGCCCAGTTGAGGTGAGGCAACGATCGAGGTGACGATCGGTGCAGCGGTATCCAACAATCCGGCCCGCGTCAATTGAACATAGATATCCTCATCGAGGCCGTTGGAACCGGCGGCAATTTGATGCGTGGCTTTGCCGGTCACGGCCTCGGTGCTCAGTTCAAAAGCCCGCGCAGCGCTGGCGTTGGCCAGGTCGATCGATACCATCACCGCCACGCCAACGGCCACGCCCAGGATCATCAACAGGCTTTGCCAGCGATGCAGCACCAGGTAGCGCCAGCCAATATGCAGCAACGTCCGGGGAAATCGCGCTTTTTCCAACACAGCCGGCACCTCTTACCGCCGCACCAGTTGCCCGTCGCGTAGATCGTAAATCCGGTCGGCGAATGCTGCAGCCTCGGGGCTGTGGGTGACCAGTACCAGGTTCTTCCCGGCTTTGCGCGTCAGCCGGTCGAGCATCTGCATCACAGTTTTGCCGGTTTCATCGTCCAGGTTGCCGGTCGGCTCATCCGCCAGCACCAGGCGCGGATCATGCACCAGGGCGCGCGCCAGGGCAACCCGCTGCTGCTCTCCGCCTGACAGTCGGTCAGGGTAGGTATCCCGACGGTCCAACAGGCCAACTTCAGCCAACAGGCTCCTGGCAATCTCAAAATCCGAGGTGGTTTGCTTTCCATTCAACTCCAACGGCAAAATCAGGTTTTGCCACACCGTCAGGGTCGGAATCAGGTTGAAAAATTGGAAGATGATGCCAATATTTTTCCGGCGGAAGAGCGTCCGTTCGGCATCCGACATGCGTGTCAAGTTAAAACCATCCAGGTAAATATCGCCGCTGTCAGCCCGGTCGATCCCACTGATCAGATTCAATAAAGTGGTTTTACCGCTGCCGCTGCGGCCCAAAATCGCGGCGAACTCGCCCTCGCAGAAATTGACATGCACCTGGTTAAGCACGGTGCGCTGCTGGCCGCCTTCCATGTAGCCCTTGGTGAGGTTTTCCATCCACAAGAAACGCTCCGGGCAGTCTGGTATCTTTTCCTTGTTAGGATCTCCTGTCATCGTTGCCGCCGGGAAAACATAGACTCTACTTGATTGGAGCTGATTGTACCGGTTTCCACGCTCAAAGTAAAATCAAACAGCCTTCGCCGTAGAAGGTGCGAAGGCTGAGAAAGGATTGGCTGGCCGATTTAGAACCAATCGCGGCGCATGAAGATCCAGGTCACCAAGGCCCCCACCCCAAGCGAAATGCCAATCACGATAATCCAGGCCAGGTCCAGGGTTTCAAAGGGCAGATTGACATTCATACCAAAAAAGCTGGTCACAATAGTCGGAATGCTCATAATGATTGTCACCGATGCCAGGAATTTCATCACCACGTTGAGGTTATTTGAGATGATCGAAGCAAACGCATCCATCATCGAACTCAAAATGTTATTCGAGATGTTGACCATTTCAATAGCCTGCTGGTTCTCGGTGATGACATCTTCCAACAAATCCTCATCATCCGGATACATTTTAAATAGTTGGCTGCGGTACAACCGTTCAAATACCA
>CALMIB010000054.1 GCA_937863945.1 uncultured Longilinea sp. | reverse complement strand
GGTCTCTGACCTATAAACATCATTCAGGAATTGATTTAGATCCAAAAACCGGGGCCGGTCTGGAGACCAGCCCCCATCAGGAGGCCGGTGATGATCATGGCGGCTCCTGTGCGTTACAAAATCAACCAAACAGCCCGCGCAGCCAATCGACCAGCTTATGCCAGAGGCTTTTGGGCTGTTCCGGCAGCGGCCCGGCTGAAGCGTGGGCGGTGAAGGCCGAATTGGCGTACTGGCGGATGTAGGCAAAGGGGATGCGCGCATAGCCGGGCGCAACCGCGCTGCGCGCGGCCCAGGTGGCACCCCAACTGTTGCGCACCATAAAGTAGCCACCGCCGGGCAGGGTTTCATCCTGCTGGTAGCCCACCATGCACATGGCGTGGCCGCCGGCCAGCGGTTCGCCGGGCAGCGGCAGGCGCACGTCGCCGCTGGAACGCACCGGTTCGGCGAACCAGTAGTTGTACACCGGCACGGCGAAGGATACCGGTTTGTGATTCGCCAGGGTCTGGCACAGACCTTCCACGTCCGTGGGCACCAGGCGGGTGTACCCGCTGATGCGGTACCCGCCGGCGGCCTCCGCCGCGCCCTGCGGCGCCGGGCCCTGCCCCTCGTTGCCCGAAATGGGGTTCGGGTTGTACGGCCAGGTGGTCTCCTGCGGGATGCCGCACTCCTGCAGGCGCGCCATCGAGGTCTTGATATAAGTCCCCGGCTGGTTGGGGATCAGGTCGTGCTGTTTGCAATCCCAGTAGTGGAATTGCTCGGAAAAATCCAACGTGGGCGGCTGCTGGCCCAGCAGGTATTCACGCACGGCCGCGGCGGCGTGGGCCACGCAGGTGCCGCGCTGGCCCTGGTTGCGCACCGGCCCAAACCCGGCGCGCAGGTCAATCATCGGGGGTAAAGGGGCAAACGAGGGCGGCACCTCCCGTTCCTCGCCAGGCTCGCGCTCGTCCAGCGCGCCCAGTCCCTGGGGTTGAATGTCGCCGGGCGCAAAGGAAACCGTGGGCGGCAGCGCTGCCTGCGCGGTTTCCACCAGCCTCACCACCTCGTCCTCGCTCAGGCCGGTGGCGTTTACCAGTCCGGGCAGGCCGCCCTCACCAACGGCCGCGCCCACCAGGTCTTCGCAGTTCACAATCCAGTAAACAGCCAGTTTGGCCAGAATCTCCGCCGTAAAGCCGGTCAACCCGGCCAGCGGTGTGCCTTGTTTCTCAGCCATGATCACACCTCTTAAGCATTCATGGGAAAGATAGATTCACCATGACGAGGACACGGAGAAAACGAAAGATGGGATGAGGAAAAGACGAGAAGGAAGGTTAGAAGAACCAGAGTTGGTCTTTTCTTTAATCTCTTCTCCTGGATCTCCGTGGTTACCTTAATTCAACTCGCCAGCGCGCAGGTGAACGGCCGGGTCCCCCAGCACGATGTAGCCCTCGGCGTCGTTGCGCTGCACCCAGGCAACCGCCAGTTTTTCATCCGGCACATTTTTGTGGTAATAAATCTTGTCTTCGACGATGCTGCTCACCTGGATCGACAGGTCAGCGTAGCGGTAATTGAAATCCTGGATGGCATAGCCCACCGGCAGGCCGCCCAGGATGCGCTGCACCGCGTTGCGGAACGCGTCGATCTGCGGCAGCGCGCCCGGAGTCTGGATCGAAAAGCCCCAGGCGCGGTCAACATGCGCAATGACCGCCAGCGCGCCGCCGTTGGGGTGCGCCAGCAGGGCTTTGGGCAACGCGGCAAAGAACGGCCGCGGGGCCAGTTGAGCCGGTTTGCCGCCCTCCAGCGCGGTGAAGCGGTCCAGGCTGGGCGTGCCGCCGCCAAAACAGGCGAACAAAAAGGCCACCAGTCCGTGCACCTGCGCGCTCGCGGGCAGGTCAGCGGCGGCAAAGTAATGCTGCGGCGCAACCGGGTAGCGCAGTTGCCAGTCCTGGCACAGCAGCGCACCCTGCGCCGCGGCCTGCAGCGGATCGCCGCTGGAAAAGCCCAGCCCGTGCCCGGCGGTGAACAGGAAGGCGGGCGGCTTTTGCCCGGCCGGCGGCGCCAGGATGCCGGTCAGCTCGGCCTTGGTGGCCGGCGCGCCGATCCAACTGCGCAGCCGGAAGCTGCTCCCGTCGGTGACCGGCGGGTAGGCCGGCAGCGGATCGGCAGCCGGCGCGCCCTCCACCAGCGGGCGCAGCAGCGCGTCCGCGCTGAGCTGCGTGGCCCGGTCGAACAGGTGGCGCGTGCCGAAGAAGGCCGCCTCGCGCGCGTGCGGCAAGTCGGTGGGCAAGGCGGTCTCGTAAGCCACCACCGAGCGCGCGTACGCCGCATACTCCTCGGGCGTGTCGAAGTGCAGCCGCCCGACGGCGTATTCAAAGTCCAGGCTGTGCCCGAAGAACAACGGGATGCGCTCGGGGCTGCCCACCAGCAGCAGGTAGTAGGGCACGCGCGCCGGGTCGCGCGACCCGGCCGAAATGCCGTAGCGGGTCAGCCAGTCGGATTTGCTTTCGTTTTCCCGGTATTCCAACACCTTGACGCGCGCCGGATCACCCTGCCCCATGCGGTGGTCGATCAGCGGCTGCAGCGCTGCCTTGACGCGCTCGTCCTCCTGCTGGTGAAACACCACCGCCCAGCCGGCCTCAGCCGGGTTGGACCAATCCGGCTCGGGGCCAAGGTGCTCGGCGCCCCACAGCGCGCGCAGGAAGATGGGGATGCGCCGGTCGCGCTCGCGCAGCGCCTGGCGCACCACCTGCTTGACCGTCATCGGTTTGGTGAAGTAGTCGCCCGTGGCGGCGTGGATGCCGTTGACGTAAATTTTCTCAGCCCTGGCCATGCACGGCTCCGGCGGTCAGCGCCCGGCGACCATGTCGAGCACGCGCGGTTCGGCCGGCTTACCGCCAACGTGCGCGGCCTGCGGCGGCTGGATGGGCGTCACCGCCGCCAGCGCCTTGAGAATGAGCGGCGCGGAGATGCCAATGTTGATGGCCAGCAGCGGATTGGTTACATTTTGAACCACGGCCAGCAGCCCGCCGGCCAGCCCCATCAGCACGGTCAGCACCCAGTACCGCGCGCTGCCCAGGTAGGGCGGCGTGTTGGGCGATTCGCGCAACTGGTACCACTTGAGCAGCTCCGCCAGCGCGCCGCCCAGCACCCCGTAACCGAAGATCATCCAGTTGAATGTCATGACGCACCTCCTGCGTGGAAATTGCCTGCCCGAATCAAAGACGGATGGAATGTTGGCCGGCGGTCAGCACCACCAGCTCGCACGGGATTTTTTCCTTTTTAATGCGGCGTTTGATCTTTTTGAGATTGGGGGTCAGGTTGGTGGCTACCATGCGCATGCGGCCGTTGGGACGCGGCGCGGCCGCCTGGCCGTACTCCAGGATGAGACTGTCGCCGTAATCAGCCTGCACCACGTGCAGGCGCACAACCGTGTTTTGACCATCCGATGAATCACCCATAAAACATCCCTTCCACCGCGGATCGGGTTGCCCCCCAGCGTGGATGACAGGCTGCGTTCTTCCATACCATTGTAGAGAGCCGGGCAGGGCTTTGCAAGCCCCAAACAGGACTGGTTTTGTCAATAGAAATTAAAAGGCCGCCTTTTCAGGCAGCCTGAGCTTCTTCTTCGTCAAACCGGTCAGCGTTTTTTGCGCTGGCCGTATTTTTCGAGGTCCACCGAGCAGATGTACGGCAGATTGCGGCCGTTTTCATCGATATCCAGCCCGTAGCCCATCACGAAGTAATCGGGAATGCGGAAACCGCAGTATGCGATGGGAAGATCCACCTTGCGGCGATCGACCTTGTCCAGCAGCGCGCAAATCTTCAGGCTGCGCGGGTTGCGGTCGAGCAACAGCTTGCGCACGAAGCTGAGCGTGTACCCGGTGTCGACGATGTCATCGACCAGGATCACATCCCAACCGGCGATGCTGGTCTTGTGATCGGCCTCGATGCGGACAAATCCGGTGCTTTCGGTGCCGGAATAGGACGCTACGGACATGAAGTCCATCGTCATCGGGCGCTTGACGTGACGCATCAGGTCGGTCATGAACATGACGCTGCCGCGCAGCAACCCCAGCAGCAGCAGCCGGTCGGAGTTTTGATACTCGCGCGTGATCTGCTCTCCGAGCTCCTGCACGCGCGCCTCGATCTGTTCGGGCGTGATCAACACGTCGCCGATAAAGTCGTAAGGGACAGGGGTAACGGGCATTCCCATGTTTTTTGCTCCTGGACAAAAATCTGGACGGGTAAAACCAGTTGATTTTACCGCAATCCGGATAAAAACTGATTGATGTTGTCTGGATAACAGAATTGTAATCCGGCCCGGCCGTTCTTCACAGGGTGTTCGCGCTCTGCCGCCTGCGCAAGGTCATTGTGCCCGGCCAAAGCGGGCGTCTGTGATATGCTTAAGCCGATGAGCGCCGCTTTCGTTCCCCTCAACCTGCACTCGCACTACTCGCTGCTCGAAGGGTTGCCCGCGCCTGCCGAGTGGGTGCAGGCCGCCGCCGCGCGCGGACTGCCCGCGCTGGCGCTCACCGATCACCGCCTGCTGACCGGCGCGGTCGAATTCTACACCGCCTGCCGCAAAGCCGGTCTGCAGCCGCTGCTGGGGCTGGACCTGGAACTGGACTACCCGGACGGCCCGCGGCGCGT
>CALMIB010000053.1 GCA_937863945.1 uncultured Longilinea sp. | reverse complement strand
TTCTCTTCGTCAGGGATCTCCGTCCCCGGGCCGTACTCATACACCGCCCGCCAGGGCTGGTAGTGCGTGTTGAAAAAGTCCTGGAAATACACCGCGCCGTTACGGTAGACCGTGCGCGTCACGTTCACGTCCGCACCCTCGGCTTCCCAGTCCACCTGGTTGATCTCGCCCTCGGCCAGGTCGGGATTTTCGATATACTGCGGTTCCGGCGGCGGCGTGCGGTTGATTGGGCCGGTGGTGGTCCAATCGACCGTGCGGCCGTCCTGGGTCGAGTAGAACTTCCAGGTGATGCTGGCGCTGGACGGGTTGACGTAGGTTTCCATCAGCAGCCAGTTGGGCGTGTCATTGGTAAACTTGAAATCGACCAGCGGCACGTAAACGGTCGCGTCCAGCCCGGCCAGGTCGGTATTGATGCGGTTGCCGGCCACCTTTTCATAATAGTAGACCCGGTAAGCGTGCGCGTGGCGTTCGACCACCGGGAAACCACCAAAGAAGGCTGCGCGGAACAGCGTGGTACTCACCTGGCACACGCCGCCGCCCACGCCCTTCACCGTGCGCCCGCCGACGATGATCGCAGCCTCAGCGTAGCCGTTTTCCAGGCTGATGTCGGTGAGCTGGCTGGCCATCGAGAAGGTCTCGCCCGGCGCGATCAGCAGCCCGTGGAAGCTGGCTGCCGCCGCCTGAATATTCTGCACGCGGTCGGGGCTGGAGCCGTAATAATAAGACGTTTCTGCCACAACCAGCTCGGTGATGCCCAGATCCGCGCCGGTTTTGTCGTCGGTCACAGCCGGGTTGGTGTAATCAAAAACCAGTTGCGCGTTGTGCTCGCCCGCAGCCACCCGCTCCTGCACGGCGGTCAGGCTGGCGGCGGCATCCAGCGCGCGCCCGATCACCGCGTTCTGGATCACTTCCAGTTGGCGGGTGTCGTCGTTGAAGATGAAGCGCGCGTTCTGCGGGTAGCGCTGCAGATCGGGCGCCAGGCCGGTGAGGAAGGCGAGCAATTGCCCGGCGTCCAGCCCCACGCGGTACTCGGCGCTCTGCCCGTTGACCACGCGTTGAAAGGTCAGCATCCCGGCCAGTTGGGCCGGCTCGATCGTCCACGGGCCGCCGGTTTCGCCCTCCGGTACGCTGATGGTCAGCGGCGCGCTCAGGATCTTGCGGGCCACCGCGGCCTGCGCGCTGGCATCCAGGATGGCGGGCGGGGTTTCGCGCACCACCAGCGGCACAATGCCGTCCTGCAGCGTCTGCACCTGCGCCGAAACCAGCGCCAGGCTGGCGGCAAGGTCCAGTTCGCGACCGGTTTGCCCGGCCTGCACCAGCACGTCCATGCCCTGCACCTGCAAGGTTGCTTCCACCACCGGTTTGTCGATCTGCTTGCCCAGCCCCTCCAGCACCAGGTAGGTCACGCGCTGGTCAAAAATCAGCGCCGGGGGCACTTGCTCACCGGCGGCATAGGCGCTGTACTGGTTACGCAGGCGGCGGAACATCCCGCCCGAACGGCCAATGCGGTAGGCGTTCAGCGCCGAAGTCTCCGGGTCAAGGTACAGCCCCAACTGCCCCGGCGAAACCAGCCAGGATTGACCGCCGTCCTGCAGCAAAATCTTACCGCTCTGCGGGTAGGAGAACTCCTGCGTGATACGCGCCGCGGCCGAGGCAGGCGTCAGCCCGCCCACGTCCACGCCGCTCACCTGCACGCCCGGGAAAATCCGCCCGGCGTACCAGATTTGAAATGCGGCGTAGATCGCCACGATTGCAACCAGGAAAATACCAAAGCCCAGCGCCATCGCCACGGCGATTTGCTCGAGGGTGGAGCGGGATTTTATGGAAGAAGGCGGATGCGTAATAGCGCTCATGGTGTCTGTATTATACCAAACCAGTCATCAATTTCACCCGGCGGCGGGTGGTTCAGAGCTTAAGACGCGCAAGCCGCGTGAAAGTTCCAGGCAGATGGGTGCAAGCTTTCTGCCAGTCGCGCCATCACCGCCATATAAACGGTTAATGAGTTGCCGCATACCCCCATATATGGACAAAAACTCAATAAAAAGCAATTTACCCGAACCCCTTGACACGCTTGGCAAACGTCGTATAATAGCCAGCACTGTCCGCAAGAAGGGCAGTGGTTTTCTGAAAGCGAAAACCTTAAAAAACGAATAGCGCAGCTCGCGAGGAAGCAAAAGCTCCTTGACAAGCCGAAACGAAGGGGCTACAATAAGAGTCCCGATCTGCGAAATGGTTTCGCTGAAAAGCAAACCGGTGACAACAGAACAGTGACGGCAAGCAGGGGCCAAAAGCAACGTCAGAGATGCCGGTGTGAACCGAAGCAAGTTGCGGAAAACATCGGTATTTTCTTTCGTCTGAACCTTGACAGTCGCCCGAAAGGCGATTAGAATCTGGCCCTCGTGAGCAGAACCTTAACAACTGAAGAGTGATAGGAAAGCGAGCCCTTGAGAGAGGAAG
>CALMIB010000052.1 GCA_937863945.1 uncultured Longilinea sp. | reverse complement strand
GTTGCCTGCATAGCCGTGCCCCAACGCCAGGTAAGGTAGGGCCACGGCTGCGCAGGAATATCTCAACGCTGTAGGGGCGGTGGTGAATTGCCGCCCCAATTTATCAAACTTTTTCGCTCACAAATCGACGGTGAGCAGCTCCTCCAGCGAATGGATGATGCTGTCCGGCGGATTTTGCGCCGCCTGCGCGAGCGGCTCGCCGCGGCTGTTGAGCCAGACCGCGCGCATGCCCACCGAGCGCGCCCCGATGATGTCCTGCCGGTAGGTGTCGCCCACCATCAGCGCCTCCTCAGCGCGCCAGTTGCCCGCGTCCAGCGCGCGCTCGAAGATGCGCGGGTGCGGCTTGATGTAACCGGTCTCGGACGAGGTGATCACCGGGCCGAAAAACTCGCGCAGCCCCTCCGAGCGCAACAGCCGCTCCAGCAGCACGCCCGGCAGGATCATGTTCGAGATGATGCCCAGCTTAAAGTTCAAATTGGAAAGCGCGCGCACCACCCGCCCGGCGGCCGGATGGAAGCGCATGTACTTCATCGTATCCAGGTGAAACAGCAGGCGCTCGTACTGCCCGTCGCTGAGCGGCCGCGCGAACAGCCGGGGCAAAATGGCGCGCATCAGCTCGTTGGCGCGCGGCACCTCCAACTGGCTGGCCTCCGGCCCGGTGAAGCGCTGGTAATATTCGCGCTCGAAGAACGCGCGCAACTGCGCCTCGCCAATCCCGGGCCGCAGCAGCGGCGCCAGCAGCGGGTCGGCCGCAATTTGCGCCATGCCGTCCCAATCGAGGTATAAAAAGCGCGGGTCCAGCCCCGGCGGCGGGGAGGCCAGCACATAACCAAAATCAAAGAAAATCACGCGAATCGGCATTCATCCACCCTGTAGGGCTGATTGTACCGCAAACCGGCGCCGTTTTGGGCGGAATTGCGCGCGGTTCCGGCCGGGCCAAATGCCGATCTGTCGTAAAATGGGGGAAATCACCCAGCCTGGAGACTCACCATGATTCAACTCGACGGCAAGCACTTCAAAGATGAACACGGGCGCACGCTGATGCTGCGCGGGGTGAACCTGGGCGGCAGCAGCAAGCTGCCCACGCGTCCCAATGGCGCCACCTGGAACCGCGCGGGGTTTTACGACCACCGCGATGTTTCCTTCGTCGGGCGGCCCTTCCCGCTGGCCGAGGCCGACGAGCATTTCGCCCGCCTGCGCGCCTGGGGCTTCACCTTCGTGCGCTTCCTGATCACCTGGGAGGCGGTGGAACACGCCGGCCCGGGCATTTATGACGAGGAGTACCTTGATTATCTCCGCGCGGTGATCGAAAAGGCCGCCGAACACGGCATCGATGTGTTCATCGACCCGCACGAGGACGTGTGGAGCCGCTTTACCGGCGGCGACGGCGCGCCCGGCTGGACGCTGGAGGCTGCCGGCTTCGACCTGACCCGGCTGCACGCAACCGGCGCGGCCATCCTGCACCAGGAGTACGGCGACCCGTTCCCGCGCATGGTCTGGCCGACCAACAACAACAAGCTGGCCGCCGCCACCCTGTTCACCCTGTTCTTCGGCGGCAACGACTTCGCCCCGCTGCTCAAGGTGGACGGCGAACCCATCCAGGAATACCTGCAGCGCCACTACATCGACGCGGTCAAACAGGTGGCGCTGCGCCTGCGTGGGCTGCCCAACGTGGCCGGCTACGACACGCTCAACGAGCCCGCCAGCGGCTGGATCGGCGAGCCCGACCTGAACAAGCCGGCCCAATCGGTGCTTGCCCTCTTGCACGCCACGCCCACCATCCTGCAATCCATGCTGCTCGGCGCGGGCATTCCCCAGCAGGTTGATTATTACGAGCTTGGCCTGGCTTCGTTCAACAAAAAAGGCCAGGTGCTGCTCAACCCGCAGGCTCAACCCGTCTGGCGTGAGGGCGCCATGGATATCTGGCGCGAACACGGCGTGTGGGACCTGGACGAAGCCGGCCGGCCGCGCCTGCTGAAACCGGACTACTTCACCCGCGTGAATGGGCGCGCGGTCAACTTCGACGCCGATTACTTCAAGCCCTTTGCCAACCGTTACGCCCGCGAAATCCGCACGGTCGCGCCGGAGGCGATCATCTTCGTCGAGAGCGTGCCCTCGTTCACCCACCTGCACTGGGGCGAACAGGACGCCGCCAACATCGTGCACGCGCCGCACTGGTACGACGCCGTGACGATGCTGAAAAAGGTCTTCGTGCCCTGGTTCACGGTGGATGCTGACACGCGCCGGCTGGTGCTGGGCGCGAAAAACGTGCGGCGCAACTTCGCCAACCAACTGGCCCGCCTGGTGCGCCAGTCGGACGAGCAGATGAACGGCGCGCCGACGCTGATCGGCGAGCTGGGCATCCCCTTCGACCTGTACAACAAAAAGGCCTACCGCGACGGCGATTTTTCGCGCCAGGTGCAGGCCATGGACGCCTCCCTGAGCGCGCTGGAGGCCAACCTGCTCAGCGCCACGCTGTGGGTGTACACCGCCGACAACTCCAACGCGCGCGGCGACCTGTGGAACGACGAGGATTTCTCGCTGTTCTCGCGCGACCAGCAGACCGGCAGCGGCAGCATCCACGACGGCGGGCGCGCGCTGCGGGCGGCCGTGCGGCCCTACCCCATGCGCACCGCCGGGCAGCCGCTTTCCCTGTCGTTCGATATCCGCACCCGCCGCTTCGAGTACGCCTACCGCGGCGACGACGCCGTGGATGCCCCCACCGAGATCTTCATCCCCGATTACCAGTATCCCAACGGCTGCATTGTCGCGGTCTCCGACGGCAGCTACGAGCTGGACCTCGCCGCGCAGTTGCTGCGCTGGCGGCACGCGCCCGGCAGCGGCGTTCACCGCGTGGTGGTGACGCCGCGGGAAGGATCTTAACCATGAACATGCAAAGCCACATCCTGGCCCCCATGCGCGAGCTGTTCGAGCAGTGGGGGCGCTGTTTGGCCGCCTGAGTGAAGCGCAGCTCGCCGCACCGCTGGAGCCGTCCGCCTGGGCCTGGAGCCCGATTTTCCCGACTGGCC
>CALMIB010000051.1 GCA_937863945.1 uncultured Longilinea sp. | reverse complement strand
GCCACGACTTCCTGCGGATCGAGCCCCCCTTCGGCACCGATCAGCAATTGCAACGTCGTCACCGGCGCGATATCGGCCAGCGTTTCTGTCGCGTCCGGTGCCAGCATCAGGCGCAGCGTGCCCGGTGCCGGTCTGGCCAGCCACTGATCCAGTCGCTCCAGCGGTTATGGACGAATAATCCCAACCCATGCCACAGGCCCCAGATGGCAAAACCGGGCGTCACTCCGTGCCACAATCCAACCAGCAGCATCAAAGCCGTTTGCGAGATTAGCACAATGCTCCAGACCGGCTGTCTGCTCCTGGTCCGCAGCGCGCGCGTTAGCGGGTTGAACACGTAGGCTCTGAACCACAGCGTCAGCGACATGTGCCAGTTGTTCCAGAACTGCGTCAGGTTGGGTTTGCGGTAGGGATGATTGAAGTTCTCCGGCAGGCGCAAGCCCAGCAGCCGCCCCAGCCCGATGGCGATGTCGGTGTAGCCGGCAAAGTCGAAGTAGATTTGCAGCGAGTAGGCCAGCAGCAGCAGCCACAGCCAGCCTGCCGCGCTCGCCTGACCGGCGTTGGTGTCATTGAGCGACACCAGCGCCAGCGCGTCGGCCAGCACAAACTTTTGAAACAGCCCGGTCAGCAGCCGCCGCCCGGCAACCGCCAAATCATCGGGTTGCAGCGGCGCCGGCGAACGTAAATCCCTGATGAAGCGCTCCAGCCGGTCGATCGGCCCGGCGGTAAAGGCCGGGAAGAAGATCGCGTAGGTGAGATATTCGCGCAGCGTCACCGCGGGTAGCCGCCCAATCATCCGGTCGCGCAGGGTATGAATCAGTCGAAAGGAGAGATACGAAAAACCCAGCCAGCGCAGATCGCGCGGCTTCGCCAGCGCGGCTTCCTGGCCCATCAAGGTGCGCATCGCCGCCGCCGCCATCTGCGCCAGCGCGGGCGTTTTGAGAAGCACAAAGAGCAGCACCATCAACGCCACCGCGGCGGCCATCAGGCGCGGTCCGGGCCGGGTAAAACGCGCCAGCAGCAGTGAAATGACGGCTGCCGCAACCAGCACGGCCAGCACGATGATCGTTTGCGGCGGGCGGGTGGGCGTCAGCAGCCCCTCCAGGCCCAGGTAGCGGGTCAGCGCAACGATCAAAACAATTCCGGCCAGCACGCCGCCGGCGGCCCAGTTTTCGCGCGCGCGGCGCGTTTCCGCCGGCGCGGTGATCGCCCAGCACAGCGTCACAAGAATTAATGTAGCTGTTGGGAAGTAAAAATCGAAATTGCGGATGGGCACTGGGGGTTGCATCCAGAACACGGCCAGCGCAGAGCCGCCAAGCAGCAGCCATCCCCAGGCGCGCGCATACCAGCCCGGCCGGAAGAGCAGGCGCGCCAGCAGAATTGCCGCCAGAAAAACCAGGATGTGCGTCAGGCCCATGTTAAAAGCCCTGGTAGATCCACAGCGGCGCCGAATCGGCGGTGAAGATCGCCAGCGCGATCAGGATCAGGCACACCAACAGCGCCAACAAATTCTCGCGCGAAAACAATCGGCGCAGAAAGCCTAGCGGTAACCGCATACGCGCAGCTCGCCGCCCTCGCTGACCAACTGGTATACCCGGTCATCCAGCGGGAAATCCTGCAGCTCGCCGTTATAACTGGCGGTGATTTTGCCGCTGCACTTCACCAACGTGGTTTCGCCGTCCTTGCCGGTCTCGCCGCACGCCAGGTCCACCAACTGCGCCGCCACGTTCTGAAAGGCGTCCAGCTCGGTCTGCGCGCTGGATTCCCAATCGGCGCAGGACAGCGTGGCGAGCTGGTCAGCCTGCCCGTCGACCAGCGCGTTCAGGTAGGCTTCCACCGCGGCGGCCGATTCGGCCTTGCCGCCGGCGCAGCCTGCCAGCAGGACCAGGAAGAGGGAGGACAGCAGGAGGATCAGGGCGAATCGGCGCATACACACCTCGAAAGCGGAAATGGATGAGGAAGAACCGCTGCAATTATACCCGAGCCGGCATAATAAACGGGGTGAGACTGCCAGGGGAAGCAATCCCACCCCAATTTCAGGGGGCAATTTTGTAGAAGCGGCAGTTTTCGGAGGAAACAGCCGGCATTCACGTGGCTTAAATGAAACTTTTATGGCGGCCCAGACCAACGCCCATGATGGTCCCCGAAGGCAATGCACAATAGATCTGGATGATTTATTTTAGCATAATTCCAAAGAACTACAAGCGGTGCAAACGTTAAAGGATGATAAGAAATACCTATACGCAAACGATTAATCCACCTTTATCCTGCATGCAATATTTGCCCGCTGGCCTGAATGCGAAAATTACCGTCACGCCAACCGGCAATTTTTGCCCTCTGGCCTGATGATATTTTCTGCATCCAGGCCAGCCGGAACTTTTTGCATTAAGGCCTCTCGGCGTGCAAAATTTGCATTTCAGGAGCGGGCAAAATCTGCACTTCTCCTGCGTGCAAAAAATGCCCGTGATTCTTATTAACGACTCTTTTTAACGACTCATTACGAAAAGAGAAAAGATCTTTGTCTGTTGGAAAATGATGAGGAATGAGTTCTACAGAATAACGCTTGTAAATGTGATTGATAAGGGCAAATTCTCTAAAATGCTAGATATATCTACCGATGTCATCCTGAGCGCAGCGAAGAATCTCTTGATGGGTAGCGCCGGTCTCTGACCGGGCGCCTCTTGTCTTTGGTCTCTGACCACACGAGCTGTTCACACACGGTAAAAAAATAGCCCCATGCATTAACGCATACCGCCTCACGGCTCTCTCTTAACCCGCTTTCCCCTCACAATCTCACCCGGCAGTTTCAAATTCCACTCA
>CALMIB010000050.1 GCA_937863945.1 uncultured Longilinea sp. | reverse complement strand
TTGCAACCATAATCTAAGCTAAATCGCGTCCCATCTGCATGATAACATTGTTCAATCCATCCGTAATACAGAATCCCATAGCCTCCGGGACAAACAGAGGAATGGCACCAACCGCATACCGACTGAGTATTACAATAATCGCCGGCATCTGCCCTAGCGATAGGTGCGGCGAATGTTGAGACCGCTGTTAGCAACAGTGCGGTGATTACAAGTGAGAGCATAATAATCCGAGTTGTTTTGGTTGCCATAGGATCTCCATTTGTGCGATTGATTGAGCAGCGAAACAGTACTTGTGCATGGCATATTTCTCCAAAACGGCTGAATACACTGATCGTTTAGTTTATGCTTTTTGCTATCAGGTTCTCGAAATCCATTAAGTTGCCAGCGAAGGGGAGCAAATAGCCATTTACGAAAAAATTTGGGGTGCCAGTAACACCTAGCGCGGTACCTTCCATAGCGTCAGTCTGAATTGCCCCCTTGTGTTTATGCGAGCTCATACAAGCGTTCCACTGGTTCATGTTCAAGCCCAAATCGCTTGCCAACTTTGTAAGGTGGTTCATGCCTCTCGTCCGCCCTGTGCGATACGTGTATGCTTTGGCCAAGTTGCTATCTTGTGCAAAATGCCCGACGCCAATGCCGCTTTTGGCTGGGGCTGGCAGAAATGGTAGGACTCTTCGCAAAAAAAATCCACGCATCAAGCGTGGATTAATGGTTATCTTTATAATAACGTTATGACCGGCGCGCGGTTCTGGACGTCGGGCGCTCTGGCAGCGCCGGTTGGCGGCGCAGCGCGGCAGCCGGACGCGGTTCGCGCTGGTCGAAGGGTTCGGCGTGTTCGTCGCGCCTGGCTGAGGCGTCGAAACCGCTCAGTTCGCGGCGTTCGATGCGCCGGCCGATGGTCTTTTCGATGGTGCGCAGCATGGGCAAATCATCCGAGGTGACCAGCGAGAGGGCGGTGCCCACGTTGTACATGCGCCCGGTGCGGCCGATGCGGTGGGTGTAGGCCTCGGCCGTATCGGGCATGTCGAAGTTGATCACGTGCGAGACGTGCGTCACGTCGATGCCGCGCGCGGCGATATCGGTGGCCACCATCACCTTGACGCGCCCGGAGCGGAATCCGTCCATGGCGGCCTGGCGCGCGTTCTGCGACAGGTTGCCCTGCAGCGAGGTGGCCGCCAGCCCGGCCTTGCTCAACTGGATCGAGAGCCGCTTGGCGCGGTGCTTGGTGCGGGTGAACACCAGTACCTTTTCACCTCTGGCCTGCGGCAGCAGCTTTAACAGCATATCCACCTTTTGTTCCTGCTCCACGGCATAGACGGCGTGTTGCACGGTATCCACCGGGCGCTCGGCGTCGATCTCCACCGTGGCCGGGTCGCGCAGCGTTTCCATGGCCAGCTTGCGGATTTCGGGCGGCATGGTGGCCGAGAACAGCATGGTTTGACGGGAAGCCGGCAGCGCCGCCAGGATGCGGCGGATGGCGGGCAGGAAGCCCATGTCGAACATGTGGTCGGCTTCGTCGAGCACGGCCATTTCGATGCCGCGCAGGTCAACGTGGCGCTGGCTCATCAGGTCCAGCAGGCGGCCGGGGCAGGCCACCAGGATCTCGGCGCCGGCCTGCAACCCCAGGATTTGCGGTTGCGCGCTCACGCCGCCATACAGCGTGATGCTGCGCAGACCGGTCTGTTTGCCCAGCACCTTGAACACTCCGTGAATCTGTTCGGCCAGTTCGCGGGTGGGGGCAACGATCAGCGCGCGCGGTTTGCGCCGCGGGCCTTGCATCAGGTGCTGCAAAATGGGCAGCGCGAAGGCAGCCGTCTTGCCGGTGCCGGTTTGGGCCAGCCCCAGCAGATCGCGGCCGGCCAGCAGTAGCGGAATGGATTGTTGTTGAATGGGCGTCGGCTCGGCATAACCGGCCGCCAAAATACCCGCCTTGATTTGCGGGTGAAAGTTAAATGGATCAAAACTCACAATGTTTTCCTTCAAAATCATTGGGCCTGTGCGGCCCGATGGCAAATTTCAAATCGTAAAAAGATAGCGATAATCGATTTACAAATTGTTGACAGGAAGTATAACACAGATGAACGCGATTCGTTATGCGTGAGGCGGTATGCGGCACGCCTTTCTTAAAGTCGTAAAAGGGTTGAAAAAAGCGACCTTCTCCGGTAAATTGTAGGCTC
>CALMIB010000049.1 GCA_937863945.1 uncultured Longilinea sp. | reverse complement strand
TCGTTTCCATCAATGCGTTTCGTAAAAAAAATTATGCCACAAACCAACCGGTTCGTCAATCATTTCACTTGCCGAAGCCGGTCGTGCGATGGATGACCTAACCGCCAATCACATCATAGAACAACGGCAGCGGTTGAACCGGTTCGGTACTCCACTGGTGCGCGGCCAGCAGGCGCATCCTGGCGGCCGTCAGCTTGGCTGCGTCGTTGGCATGGATGGTGAACAACGGCTCACCGGCCTGCACGTAATCGCCAACTTTGTGGTGAATTTCAATGCCCACGGCATGATCGATCGGGTCCTCCTTGCGGGCGCGGCCTGCGCCCAGTTCAACAGAGGTCTCGCCAACCTCACGCGCATTGATCCCCAGCAGGTAGCCGGCGCGGGAGGCAGGCACGGTTTCAACCAGCAGCGCCTGCGGCAGGCGGTTGGGTTCATCCACGTATCGGACGTCGCCACCCTGGGCTTGCACCAGCCGCCGGAAGCTTTCCAGGGCACGGCCAGATTCCAGGGCGCCTTCGGCCATGCTGCGCGCTGTCTCCAGGTTTGCGGCTTTCCGACCCACAATCAACATATGCGCCGCGGCCACCAGGCAATGCTCGCGGAAATCCTCCGGCCCGCTGCCGCGCAGCGTGTCCAGCGCCTCGCGCACTTCCAAAGCATTCCCCACGGCCCATCCCAGAGGTTGGTTCATGTCTGAGAGCAGGGCAACCACTTTCCGCCCGCTCAATTCGCCAATCGCGACCATCAACCGGGCGAGCTTGCGCCCTTCCTCAAGATTTTCCATGAACGCACCCAGGCCGATCTTTACATCCAGCACGATTGCCTGCGCGCCCGCGGCGATCTTCTTGCTCATGATGGAAGAGGCAATCAGGGGAATCGACGGCACGGTGCCGGTCACATCGCGCAGCGCGTATAACTTGCCGTCGGCCGGCGCCAGGTCGCCGCTTTGCCCGGTCAGAACCAGTCCTTCACGCTGGAGTTGATCAATAAACTCTTCGCGGCTCAGGTTGGTGCGGTAGCCGGGGATCGATTCCATCTTGTCCAGCGTGCCGCCGGAAAAACCCAGCCCGCGCCCCGACATCTTGCCGACCGGCAGGCCGCAGGCTGCCACGACCGGTTCCACTACCAGGGTGGTCTTATCGCCCACGCCGCCGGTGGAGTGTTTATCCACGGCAACTGGCACCACGCCGGTCAGATCCAGGGTTTCGCCGGAATGGGCCATGGCCATGGTCAAATCGGTGGTTTCCCGATCGGTCATCCCGCGCAGCAGCACGGCCATCGCCCAGGCGGAAGCCTGATAATCGGGGATTTCACCGCGAGTGAAACCGTCGATAAAGAATTCGATTTCTTCGCGCGAGAGTTCTTCGCCATCGCGTTTCTTAATGATGATATCTACAGCGCGCATTTCAGCTCCAGTTTTCCCGCCGGCCGGCGTGGAAGGATGAGTATCTTAACAACTCTATTTTACCCGTTCAGCGCAAAGCCAGAAAGACCCTGACAAGATAACACGCGCTGATTTTCAACAGAAAAGGCGTTTCCTTTGAGACTGCTCAAAAGAAACGCCTTTTTACCTGCGATCAGGATGATAAGAATTATCCCTGCTTTTTCAATGTGATGGTGACCTTGCGGTTGGGCTCTTCGCCGGTGCTTTCGGTCATCACCAACGGGTGGTCGCGCAGCTCCAGGTGGATCACGCGGCGCTCGCTGGAAGGCATGGGTTCCAGTACCTGGCGGCGGCCGGTGTGAACCGCCTGTTCGGCCATGCGGCGCGCCATTTGGCGCAACTGGCGTTCGCGGCGCTGGCGATAACCCTGGATATCAATGGTCATCGGCACCCAGCGGCCCACCTCTTTGCACACGATCAGGCTGGCGATGTATTGCAGCGCGTTGAGCGTCTCGGAACGGCGACCGATGAGGATGCTGAGGTCGTTGCCCTGCACTTCCACCAGGACCATCGGGTGTTCTTCGTCCTCTTCGCCCTGAATGTACCTGGCAGACACGGTCGCCTTGATGCTCATTTTGTCGAGCAGCTCATTGACGACCGCGCTGGCCGAATTCAGCACCTGCGGATCACCGGGCACGGACGGTTCGATCTCCTGAACAGGTTCGACCGGTTGAACGGGCGCCGCGGGCTTCTTAACCGGTTGAACAGGCGCAGCAGGCTTACTGACAGGCTGTGCGGTGGCGGGCGCATCGGCAGACTTGATGCTCAAGCGCACGCGTGCCTGCCGGCTGCCCAGCCCAAACAAGCCGCGGCTGCCGGAATCCAGCACTTCCACATCCACCATTTCACGCGGGATTCCCAATTGATTTAATCCCTTTGCAACTGCTTCATCGATACTGGGTGCGATGATTTCCAACGTGGTTTTTTCCTGGCTCATGAACTGCCTCGTTGATCCTAAAGACTACTTCTTACTTTTAGCCTTGGTCGAAACCGGTTTACTCGGCGCCGGTTTAACGTCAATGGTCTGCTTGACATCGGGTTTCTTCTTGGGCAACAGGTTGCCGAGATGTAACTGCCCCAACAAAGCGTACTGACCAATACCGATCAGGTTGGATGTAAAGAAGTACACCGAAAGGCCCGAAGCCAGCGTCAGCGCCATATAACCCATCAGGAAGGGCATATACAGATTCATCATCTTGCCCATCATGGCCGCCTGGTTATTCGGATCGCTCGGATTGGTCGAGGATGGCGCCGGGGTAATCAATTTGGATTGCAGGTAGGTGGTCAAGGCCACCACAACCGCAAGAATTGGAATGCCAAACGGCAAGCCGGGGAGATTCAGGCGCTCCGGTTGCCCCAGGTCCATCCAGAGAAACTGGCTATTGAGGGGAATGAGCGATGAAACCTTGAGTAAGCCGGGATAGATATGCCGCGTGAGATTCATCATCTCCAACGGCGTGGAAGCCATTGCCTGGATGATCGCCTGATACAAACCGATGATGATCGGGAACTGGATCAACGTGGGCAGACACGAAGCAAATGGGTTGATGCCCAGTTCCTTCATTAACTTCTGCTGTTCGATGGCCAGTTTTTCCTTGTCGTCCTTATACTTGGTTTGAATCTCAATATAGCGCTTATCCTGCTGCAGCGTTTGCATTGCCTTGCTGCCCTTGATCTGGGATGCCATCAGGGGATGGGTGATCAACCGGATCAGGATGGTGAAAAGAATGATCGCAATCCCAAAGTTCCCCACCAGGCTGTAGATAAATAGCAGGGCATTAATAAAAGGGGTGATAATGAGTGCATCCCACATGTGATCCTACCTAATCTTGAGGCGGATAAACCCACTTCTGATTGCCGCTCAAATCGAAGGCAACCAGAGCGACTTTACCCTTGGTAACGCCAACCAACAGCGTTTCGTCAGCTAGCACCACGCCGGAGTAGAGCTTACCATCGATGGTACGGTTCCACTGTTTATTTCCGTTGTAATCGACCAGGATGATATTTCCGGTTTCAGACGAGAATACCAGCCCGTTCTCTAGCACGGCGGGGGTGCCCATCAAAGGTTCATTTTCCATGGACAGCTTCCATTTCTGGAAGCCCGTGGCTTCATCCACCGCATACACGTTGCCCTGGATGTCGCCAAAGTAGAGAATGCCGTCC
>CALMIB010000048.1 GCA_937863945.1 uncultured Longilinea sp. | reverse complement strand
CCGGTACAGGGCACAGCTAATCCGCTTATGTCAACGTTGATTTCATCCTTGCCGCCGTGCCCCTACATCTCATCCCCGGCCCGAAATACCGGCAGGGGCACAACCGTCGTTAAAAACGCACAAGGCGGCACCACGGCAGCCTTGTGAGTGACAGGTCCGTATCAATTGTAACGGCAGGGCAGTCTTCAGCGCGGTTCGACGATCAGCTTGATGGCCGTGCGGGTCTTCCCCTCGATATCCACGTCCACGAACTCGGGGATGCACACCACCGCAATGCCATCCTCCGCCAGATAGCCCTTGGCCAGCACCATCGCCTTGACGGCCTGGTTGACCGCGCCGGCCCCGATGGCCTGAACTTCGGCCCGTTTGTGTTCACGTACCACCCCGGCGATTGCCCCCGCGACAGCGGCAGTGCGGGAGTTTGCTTTGACTTTGATGACGTCCATAGGATGCCCTCCCTTCAGGGTATTTTCAGATGCGGCAATCTGCATTTTTCAGGGGCCAAGATCCCTTCTACACTCAAATGCCTTTATTAATGTAGACTATCTTGATGATAAAATTGTACTGGAAACGTTGTGGAAAAACAAGAATCGAAATCCTTAACTCTTTTATAGAAAGTATAGGATTTAGTAGTTAATAGTAGAGGCTGTGGATATGTGGATAAACCCGCCGGAGGGCTGGATTCGGCGCACATGCAGGCCGGCCGGCTGAAATTGTTCCGTATATGCCGGTTTTTCACCGTGCCGCCGGCTGAATAAAACTGTGGATAACGTGGGAGAAATCAAAGCGGTTTGACGCGCCTTTTTAAGCGAAAATCCAATTTTGGTTTTATCTGCGTATGGAACATGTGTACCCCCCAGATATGGGGGTGCGGGCGTGAACCGGCGCGCGTAATAATCGAATAGACGTTCCAAGTTATCCACACTTGAGTCAAGTTATCCACAGTTTTCCCCAGGTTATCCACAGTTTTTGAGGAAAAACGGGCTTTCTGATGGAATCATGGCATTCGCATAGCAATCCGAAGCACCGGCATATCTGGGGGAGACCTTGAGGATTTGAGTCAAAAAAAGGCGGTTTTTTGGGCGAAAAAAGGTTTCTTCACCAAATCTGAATAATTATAGGATACACTTAACCAGGTTTGCGCGCGGCTGCGCCGCCGAAACCGAATTTTTGCACGCAAGTGGAGAAGATTATGAAGTTGAATCGAAAACAATGGACCCGCGCTCTGGCCGCCGCGGCGATGGGCGTGCTGGTGTTTGCGCTGGCAGCCTGCCAGGCGGCCACGCCAACCGCCACCGAGACCCCCACCCCCGAAGGCCCCACCGCCACACCGACCGTGGCGCCGTTGGTGCTGGAGGGCGCCGTCACCACCGACAGCGGGCTGCAATTCCTGGAGGAGACGGCCGGCAGCGGCGCCGCACCGCAGCCTGGCAACCTGATCACCATGGATTACACCGCCTCGCTGGTGGACGGCACCGTGCTGGTGGACACCTACTCGGAAGGCGAGCCGGTGACCACCGTGTGGGGCAAGGACTGGCTGCTGCCCGGTTGGGAAGAAGGCATGGGCCTGATGAAGGCCGGCGGCAAGGCCAGGATGGTGCTGCCGCCCGAGCTGGCCTTTGGCGCTGAGGGCTACGGCAGCTTCATCCCGGCCAACGCGCAGGTGATCATTGAGGTGGAACTGCTCAAGGTGGAGGAAGCGCCTCAGCCGGGCGAAGTGAACGCCGACCAGTTGACCACCAGCGACACTGGCCTGCAATATTACGACCTGGTGGTGGGCACGGGCGAGGAAGCCGTGAAGAGCGCCACCGTCGCCACGCATTACACCATCTGGGTCAAGACCGAGACCGGTTTTGATTACGTCGATACCTCGCTGCGCGACGACCCGCTGGAGTTCGTCGTCGGGCGCGGCGACATGGTCTTCCCCGGCTGGGAAGAGGGCGTGACCGGCATGAAGGTGGGCGGCAAGCGCTACCTGGTGATCCCGCCCGACCTGGGCATGGGCGATCAGGATAACGGCATCGTGCCGGCCAATTCGACGCTGGTGATGGAGATCGAGCTGACCAGCGTGGTGCCGCCGCAGGTGGCCACCGTGGTGGACGAGGCCGATTACACCGTCACCGAGAGCGGGCTGAAGTATTACGACCTGGTGGAGGGCACCGGCGACCCCGCTGCGGCCGGACAGACGCTAGTGGTGAATTACACCGGCTGGCTGGAGGACGGCACGCAGTTCGACAGCTCGGTCGGCGGCAGCCCCTACACCTTCTCGCTGGGCGCGGGCAGCGTCATCGCCGGGTGGGATGAGGGTCTGGTGGGCATGAAGGTTGGCGGCAAGCGCCAGCTCGTCATCCCCGCGGCGCTGGGCTACGGCGACAGCGGCTCGGGCATCATCCCGGGCGGCGCCACGTTGATCTTCGAGGTCGAGCTGGTCGAGATCCAGCCTACGGAGTAGGCGGCAGGGAACCGTAAGAAGGAACAGGATGAGCAGGAATTTGCGCTCATCCTGTTTTTTTTGCGTGTCGCCGGTTTCACGCGCGGCAGGTATTTATCGGGCTGGCCGGGTCGGGCAGAAAAACGACTGACGTCATCACTACGATCGAACTACATCCCGGACACGGCCAGTCACGGGTTGAATCGCGTCCGTTGTCCAGGCTGCCGCGCCCTTCAAATCCAAAATCTACAATCTAAACTCTACGTTTCTTTCACTTCTTCTTCTTTTCGGTCCGTTCCGCCGCGCGCGCCAACGCCACCCGCCCGATCAGCTCATACGGGATCGGCTCGCTGAGCGGGAATTGCAGCGTGCCCTTCGACGTGCGGTAGCGCGCCACCTCGTCCTTCAGCGCGCCCAGCTCCGAACCCGACGGGTACACCCCGATGTGCTGCTTGAACGCCGCGAAGTGGATCAGGTTGCCGCCCAGGAAAAAGGTCGGCATGGCGTAGCTGATCTTCCCGGTGGCCTGCGGCACGTCCGCGTGAATCCCCGCGCGCCCTTACAAATCGGTATGCCCCGCCCCACCCCGCGCCGTCCGGTGATATGATCACATCCATGCCGCAATTCCGGGAAAGCCTCTGGCGCATCTTCGCCACCTTCTTCGTCATTGGCCTGCAATCCTTTGGCGGCGGCACGGCCACCTTCTTCCTCATCCACCAGGCCTCCCGCAGGCACGGCTGGCTGCCCGAGGAGCAGTTCCTCCAGTACTGGGCGCTCTCGCAGATGACGCCGGGCATTGGCCTGGCCAAAATGACGCTGCTGATCGGCAAGCGCCTGCACGGCTGGCCCGGGCTGGCGGCCGCCATCGCCGGGCTGATGCTGCCCAGCGCGCTGATCACCACGCTAATGACGGCCGGCTATGCCGTCGTTCAGGACCGGCCGCTGGTGAAGGCCGCCATGCGCGGCATTCTGCCGGCCACCATTGGGCTCACCCTGGCGCTGAGCTGGGACCTGGGCAAGCCGCTGCTGATTGTGGCCCGCGCGGACGGGAAAGCGCACCTGGCGCTGGCTGCCGGCTTGATCCTGTCCGCGGCGCTGCTGTTCACGCTGGCGCAGGCTTCGCCGGTGGTCATCCTGCTGCTGGCGGGCGCGCTCTTCTGGCTCTCGCGCGGCATCTTCAAGCCGCAAAGACCTGAAAACCCGGCGGCGGACGCATGATTCAGCCGCTGCAGTTCTTCCTCATCTTCCTGAAAGCCTCGCTGCTCTCGTTCGGCGGGCTGGGCAACCTGCCCTTCCTGCATGCGGACTTGATCGCGCTCGGCTGGGCGCAGGAGCCGGACTTTCTCACCGCCATCGCCGTCGGGCAGATGAGCCCCGGACCGTCCGGCCTGTGGTCCATCAGTCTGGGTTATCTCACCTACGGCTGGCCCGGCGCCGCCCTTTCGTTGATCGCGCTGCTCGTGCCGCCCTTCCTCATCCTGCCGCTGGTGGCCCTTTACACTCGCGTGGATGGCCATCCCGGCGTGAAGAGCTTTTCCAACGGGCTCATGCTGGGCGCGATCGGCCTGCTGTTGGGCACCGCGGGGGTGCTGTCTGGCACGGTGATCACCGATGCCTGGGCGCTGGTCATCGTCGCCGTGACCGCCGGGTTGGCGCTGACCAAACGCCTGCCCACTATCGTGATCCTGCTGCTGGCCGCGCTGGCGGGGGTGGTGATTTATACCTGAGGCGGAAGACTGCTCACAGGAGGTCAGGATGCGGGGAAACACGGCGCCGTGTCTCGGCAAGAGCATCTTCGGTATGGGCGAGGCGAGAGAAATCATGTGGGATGAACCCTCACCGCGGAGTCTCGCCCCAACACGCCCGCCGATCTCAATTCCTCCCCACCACCGGCAGGAAAATCGTCTTCGGCTCGCCGATCCAGGCGGCGTAGAGCGCCTGCGTGCCCCACAGGTCGGCGCGCAGCGGCTCGATCTTCAGGCGGTATTCGCCCGCGGTCGCGATCTTCCAGCGCAACAGCGCGCCCAGTCCCACGCCGCCCGACTGGGCGGTGGCAATGGGCGTGGTGGTGTTGCCCGGTGCGTACAGGCTGAGCTTGACCGCCGCGCCGCCCGAGAGCGAGTTGACCATCACCGCCAGCTCCTGCCCGGCGGTTGCCGTGAACTTGACCCAGTCGGGGTCGTTCAGGCCGCACAGGCTGCGTTCCTGCGCCGCCGCGCCCAGGGTCACGCCCACCGCGCCGGCGGAGGTGTCATCGTCTTTCTCAAAGGCGTCGCCGGTGCAACTGGCCGCCAGCGTGGTGGCGGCCTCGGCCGCGCCCGGCCAGGCTTCGGCGTTGCCGGCTTTGTCGACCGCGCGCATGCGGAAGGCATAATTCCCGCCCGCCTGCCCGACGAACCAATAGGCGCGCGCGTCCGCGGGCAGCGCGCTGCTGGCGGTCTGCCAGGCGCCGCCGTTGAGCGCATACTGCAATTCAAAATGGTCCAGCCCCACCCCGGCGTCCGAGCCGCTCCACTGCAGCAGCACCGCGGTCGATTGCGTGGACGCGGGCAGGCTCTGCAACTGCGTAACCGGAGCGCTGGCGTCCACGCGCAGCCCGAAGCGCGCGGCGGTGTAGGAATTGCCGGCGAAATCAAAGGCCTGCGCCGCCAGCGCCGAGCCGTCGAAA
>CALMIB010000047.1 GCA_937863945.1 uncultured Longilinea sp. | reverse complement strand
CGCTCAAGGTTTTTCAAAACCAGGTCTGCCGCGCTCTCCGCGATCATGCCCATTTCGTGAGGAAGCAGCAGCCAGGTGGCTTCGGGAAATTGTCCGGCCAGGCTTGCGTGCAGCGGCGCGGGCACGGCCAGGCGAACCAGCCCTGTGCCGATCCGGTAAGCGCCGCGCGCGGCCAGGAGCGCCGCGCCGGTGTAATAGGTCGAACCTGCCGCGATCAGCAGCGTGCCAAAGGTGCCTTTGTGCGCCGTGTCCGGGCGTTCCGGCAGGTAGCGCGCCGCAGTTTCACCATCTGCCATGAACAATTGAACTTCCCCGGCGGCTTTCAGGACTTCTGGTAAATTAAGATCGACTACACGCAGTTCGCCGGCCAGTTCGAAGGCCGGGTACCGCAACAGACCCTGCTTGACGGCCTGCATGCAGAGGGTGACCTCGGCGGGAACAGCTTCTTCAGCCGCCTTGCCGCTGTCGCAATCCACACCGGAAGGACAGTCAATGGCAATCACGTGCAAATCGTCCGCATACTGTCTGGCTACACGCAGAACTGATGCGATTTCCTCCCGCAGCGGCAACTGGAAACCCGTTCCAAGCACACCGTCCAGGAGTACATCCGTGGCCAGCAGCCAGGCAGTCAGTATGCGGTATTCCGGGTCGTCCGATGCCGCTGCGATCTCCACGCCCGCAGACCGTGCCCGCTCGAGCAGCGCATCGTTTTCAGGCCGTGGCCGCACCAGGTAGGCCTGCGCCTGCCAGCCGGCCCTGGCCAGACTTTCCAGCACCACCAACGCATCACCGCCGTTATTGCCTGGGCCCACCAGCGCGGTAGCCCGGCGGGATTCTTCTTCGCCGTATTCCGCGTCCACCAGGGCGGCCACGCCGCGCCCGGCGCGCTCCATCATCTCCGCGTAACTCACTCCGCGAGCATCGGCTTCCCGCTCCATCGCGCGCATCTGTTCGACGCTTACCACCAACATGCGGCCCTCCTGGATTCAATAATTGCCGGACAAAGAAATTATACTCCGGCGGTGCGGCAATGGTTCGCAGCTCATTCAGGTATAATCACTGCTATGCAAAAAACCATCGCCGTCACCGTTTTCATCTCTGGAATGGTCAGCCTGGCCGTGGAAATGGCGGCCTCGCGTTTGCTGGGAAATTACTTCGGCGCCAGCAACCTGATCTGGGCGACCATCATCGGTTTGATTCTCATCTACCTCACCGCCGGGTATTACCTGGGCGGCGCCTGGGCTGACAAATCCCCCCGGGCGGCCACCTTCTATCAAATTTTAGCCTGGGCAGGGTTTACGATCGGGCTGATCCCGCTTGTCTCCCGCCCCATCCTGCGCGCCGCGGCCAGCGCCTTCGATGGCTTGCAACTCGGCGCGATGATCGGCGCGTTCGCCGCGGTGCTCATCCTGTTCAGCATTCCGGTCACGTTACTGGGCACGGCTTCTCCGTTTGCCGTGCGGCTTTCGCTGCAAGATTCGCGGCAGGCCGGCAGCGTCGCAGGCCGCATTTACGCCATTTCGACGCTGGGTTCCTTCGTCGGCACCTTCCTGCCCGGACTGGTGCTGATCCCGTTGATTGGCACCTACCGCACCTTCCTGACGTTCAGCCTGATCCTGATCCTCACCGCGCTGGCCGGATTGTGGACTGCGGCGGGATGGCGCAAGGTGGTTATATTGATCTGGATGCCGGTTGTGATCGTCGGCCTGTGGCTTTTCGGTTTGCGCGGCGGCGACAAAGAGTCACAAGGGATGATCTTTGAGACCGAATCAGCCTATAACTACATCCAGGTCATCCAGCAGGACGGGTACACCATCCTGCGCCTCAACGAAGGCCAGGGCATGCACTCGATGTATCACCCCACCCAGCTCAACTATTTCGGCCCGTGGGAACAGGTGCTGGTCGCGCCTTTTTTCAATTCGGCGCCGTATGGGGTCGAGCAGGTGAAAAGCATGGCCATCGTCGGCCTGGCCGCCGGCACCACCGCGCGCCAGGCATCCCTGGTGTACCCGGACATTCAAATTGACGGCATCGAAATCGATCCCAAGATTGTCGCGGCGGCGCGCACCTATTTTGATATGAACGAGCCCAACCTGAATGTGATCATCCAGGACGGCCGCTACGCCCTCGCCAACAGCCCCAATCGCTACGATATCATCTCTGTGGACGCCTACCGCCCTCCCTATATTCCCTGGCACATGACCACCCGGGAATTCTTTCAGGTCGTGTACGACCATCTGGAGGACGACGGCGCCATGGCCATCAACGTCGGCCGCGCGCCCTCCGACCGCCGTTTGGTCGAAGCCCTGGTGGGTACAATCCAAAGCGTCTTTCCCTCCGTTTACGTGATGGACCTGCCCAATTCCTTCAACTCGATTGTTTTTGCCACGCGCCAACCCACCCACGCGGAGAATTTACAGCAGAATTTCATCGCGCTGGTTCAACAAGCGCAAACTCCAGCGCTGCTCCTGGATACCATGGCGATCACGTTGACCAACCTGCAACCCACCCCGCATAGTGATATCGTTTATACCGACGATCTGACATCCATCGAATGGCTCACCAACG
>CALMIB010000046.1 GCA_937863945.1 uncultured Longilinea sp. | reverse complement strand
CAACAAATAAAATGTCCCGCCCTTCAATGGGCGACTCAAGATCTTTTACCACACGCACCAGCACCTGTGCGCGCGAATCGGTGGAATAGTTCGCCACCGAGAGGAAATCCACTTCAGCCGCGATCGGCAGCGCTTTCAGCAGGTCAGCCATGAAGAACAACACGCCCTTCAACACGCCCACCAGCACGGGATTCTTATCGCGGTACTCCGCGCTGATCTCGGCCGCCAGTGCGCTCACGCGCGCCTGGATCTGTTCGGCGGTGAACAGCACCTCGCTGATATCCGGGGATAATTCGCCAAAATCGGGTGGTTGAATGCGGCTCATGCTTCCCTCGTTTGGGCTTGCGTGCCATCAATGGGCTCGGCTTCCTGCATCAAGCCGTACTTGATAAGCATATCGCGCAATTCGCGCCGCTTGAGCAATTTCACATTGACATCCGGATAAAGTTCGCGCATCAACCGCATGCGCCGATTCTTATACCGAGCCAGGTGCGGCCGCAGCGTGGTTAATTCGATATACAGGTTCTGCTGAGGGAGATAAAAATCGGGGGTAAAGGCCTCCAGCACCCGGCCGTCTGCATCTACCTCCAACGGGAAGGTGTGCGGCTCATACACCCAGTCGATGCCGTAAAAATCGAGGATTTTTGCAAAGGTCTCTTCAACGGGACCGGCAAAATGCGCTTTTCCATTTGTTGGATTGCTCAAGGACAGGCTCCTGACAATAAATGCTCAATCCCCCACGAATGGATCGATGTGCCTGGCAGCCAAACAAATCAAATCGCAGGCGGCTGCGCTGGACATGCGTCCGGTATTAATCACCAGGTCATACAGGCTGGGATCCTCCCAATCGACCCGGTAAAACCGCTTCAAATATTGCCGCCGGTGCGCGTCGCTGGCCTCAATCTGCGAGCGTGCCGCCTCGAGCGGGATGTTTTGTTCCCTGGCGGTTCTCTGGACACGCAGATCCAACGGAGCAATCAAACGGACGTGCAGCGTGCCGGGAAAACCCGCCAGAATGCGCTGGCCGGCCCGGCCGATGAGCACGACGTTCCCCTTCGAGGCCAGCTCCAACACCACCGTACGAACCGCCTCCAGGTAAGCCTGAGAGCTTCGGGCGGAAGGCGTCACCCCCAGCAGTCCCAATTCGTCAATCACGGCCAGCGCCACGTCCGGTGCACCGGCACGCTGCGCGGCCTCATTGATCAGCTCACGCCAGACGATGCGGTAACCGAGGCGATCTGAAACCATGTTGCCAATTTCAAAACCCAGGCTGCCCAACTGCCGGGAAATGGTAATGACTGCCATCACGCACCTGCGGCCAATAGACTGAATTCATTATAGCAAGCTGCTGACTGGCTGTCTACACGACTTTACAAAGAGGATTAAACGAAATATAATAGATATTATGTTCTAATTTTGATATTTTCCGGTCATGCTATACTAAAACCATGCGCCCCTCTATGCGTGCTGCCTTTGCCATGTTTACTTTGCTGTTGGGATGGATTCCCGTTCCGTCTGTCCAGGCATCGCAGCCGTTACAGGCCGGCACAGGCTGGAACGAATTGGCGCCCGGCGTGCAATACCAGGAGTTTGTCCTTCCCGGACCGGTGCGCGCGTACGTGGCCCGCATGGAAATCACGGATTCGGACCCCAATGACGGCATCGCCACCACGCTGGAAACCGCCCTGGGGCGCGGCGTGCTCGGCGGGCTGGAGACCGTGCGCGGAATGGCTGCCCGTTACGACGATGCCATCAACTTTTGGGGACAAACCTGGGGCAACCGCAGCGATATCCTGGTCGCGGTGAATGGCTCCTACTTTGGCGACTCAGACACCCCCGAAAACGGCATGGTGCAATCCGGCTGGTATGCCAAACGCTTCAACGACCTGGATGGCGGCAGCGGGCTGGTGTGGACATTGAACCGGCAGGTCTTCATCGATGACTGCATCTACCACCAACCCGCCAAACAACGGATTCGCATCGAAGATTCGCAAGAATTGATCCGCTGGGAAGGCACGTTTACCGGAACGAACGTGTCGCGGGGAAACAACGACCTGGGGCTCTACACCCCGCAGTTCGGTACACGCACACCTGCCCGGAGCGATGGCGTAGAAATTGTGCTGCAACTCAACCGCCCGTTGTTGGTCATTCCATCCCCGGCGGCCAGCATGGTTGGCACGGTCACCGCCATTCGCGACCGCCAGGGTGCCACGCTCATCCCTTTTGATGCCATCGTCCTGTCTGCCGGAGAAAACCGGCGGAGCG
>CALMIB010000045.1 GCA_937863945.1 uncultured Longilinea sp. | reverse complement strand
TTCCGGACGAGGCCGTCCAGACGGTGATGCCCTCGCCGATCTGGCCGGGTGTGTTTGGCATGGCGCGCACCACGCTGGCGTGGTCCAACTGCGAAGCGATTTTTTCGATGGACGCGCCGGCGACGATCGAGATCACCAGCGCTCCCGCGCGGATGTGGCCGCGCAGGTTTTCCAGCACGCGATCGAGGCGCTGCGGTTTGACCGACAGGATGACCACATCTGCCTGTTCCGCGGCCGCGCGGTTATCGGTGAAGGGTTGAATATGATAGCGTTCGCGCAGTTCCTCGCCGCGGTCGGCGCGCGGGCCGGATGCGAGGATTTGGCCGGCGGGCGTTAACCCTTTGCGGATCAATCCGCCGATGATCGCTTCCGCCATCACGCCGTGACCGATCAATGCAACCGTTGCCTGTAAAGTATCCATGCGTGTTTTCCTTATGATCTATCCTGGGCCGAATCAGGCGTTCCAGCGTGCAAAGATGGCTGTGGAAAGGATGCGCCCGGCGCTTTTCTCCTGAAGACCCACTTCGCCGGCCGTCACCTGGCCTTTCAGACGGTGGGTCACCTCTTGCAGGGCATAATGCAGGGTGACTGCCGAGGCTTTGACGGCGTAGGCGGTCATGACGATGAATTGCGGTTGCTCGCTGAGCACTTCACGGCAGGCTGACAGGAGATTGGGCAGCAGTTTGTAAAATTCCCACACTTCGCCTTTGGGGCCGCGTCCAAATTTCGGCGGGTCGAGGATGAGACCGTCATAGCGGGCGCCGCGCCGGGATTCGCGCTGTATGAATTTCAGCGCGTCGTCAATGATCCAGCGGATACTGCTTTCCGAAATGCCCGAGGCCTGCTGGTTTTCCCGCGCCCAACCGACCACTTTGCGCGAAGCGTCCAGGTGGGTGACAAATGCGCCGGCTCGCGCCGCGGCCAGGCTGGCCAGGCCGGTGTAGCCAAACAGGTTCAGCACCTTCAAAGGCCGCCCCGCGGCTTTGACTTGCCCATCGATCCAGTCCCACTGGCAGGCCTGTTCCGGGAACACGCCCAGGTGGCGCGATGAGGTGGTTTGCACCCAGAACTTGAGCGATTGATAGCTCATCTGCCAGCGTTCCGGCAACGGTTTGACTGCTTCCCAGTGGCCGCCATTTTCTTCCGGAGAGGGGATAAAGCGCGCGTGGATATCTTTCCAGTATTTTTCAGGCAACCCGGGCTTCCACACGGCTTCCGGTTCGGGGCGCAACAGCCGGTAAGGGCCGTAGCGTTCCAGTTTCTGGCCGTAGCCGCTGTCAAGCAGCTCGTAATCCTGCCAGCCGGGGGCGGTGAGAACGGTCAGGGTCGGGACGGGGGAGGGTGTCATTGACGACCTTTTCAATCAAGATATGGATAGAGTATACCAGCAATGCGTTTTTGAGCCGCTTTGAATGCAAGTATAATGAAGCCAAATTGTTTCATAGAGGAGATTATGGACCCTCGTTTTGATGTTCTCCCAGACAGAAAAGACAGCCTGAGCGTGAAGTGGCATTTGTACGGGCCGGACGTGTTGCCCATGTGGGTGGCTGACATGGATTTCCGCTCGCCGGACGGCGTGATTGACGCATTGAAGCAGGAGGTGGAGCGCGGTGTATTTGGCTATCCCTACGAGGACAGCCGCTTTAAAGCCGTCCTGGTGGACCGGCTGGCCAATTTGTACGGCTGGCAGATCGATCCCGACGATCTGGTTTTCCTTCCGGGCATCGTGACCGGTTTGAACATCGTTTCGCACCTTTTCCGCGAAAACGGCGGTGAGGCGCTGGTGCAAACGCCCATTTACCCGCCCTTCCTGACCGCGCCAAAAAACGCGGGCATGCAACGAATTGATGTTGCCCTGGTGCGCGCGCCAGATGGACAGTACAGCATCGATTTTGACGCCTTTGAAGCGGCCATCACGGACCAGACCAGGCTTTTCATGCTGTGCAATCCGCACAACCCGGTGGGGCGGGTGTACACCGCCGGCGAATTGGAACGCCTGGCTGAAATTTGCCTGCGCCGCAAGATATTGATCTGCTCGGATGAAATCCATTGTGACCTGATCTATTCCGGGCACCGCCACCTTCCCATCGCATCGCTGCAGCCCGAGATTGCCCAAAACAGCATCACCCTGATGGCGCCCAGCAAGACTTTCAACATCCCCGGATTGCAATGTTCGTTTGCGGTTGTTCAAAACCCCGAACTGCGCCAGCGGCTGCAGAAAGCTTCCGAGGGCATGGGCGGCTGGGTGAACCTGATGGGCCTGGTCGCCGGTCAGGCAGCTTACCAGCATGGACAGGAGTGGTTGGATGACCTGATGGTCTACCTGCAGGGCAACCGCGATTTCCTGTTCGATTTTGTCCGCCAGCGCCTGCCCGGCGTGCGCATGGCCAAACCGGAAGGCACCTACCTGGCGTGGCTGGACTGTCGCGAGGCGGGCATTGATGGCAACCCGTATGAATTCTTCCTCCAAAACGCCAGGGTCGCCGTCAACGACGGCAAAGCCTTTGGCAGCGGGGGAGAGGGCTTCGTGCGCCTGAATTATGGCTGCCCGCGCTCCATGTTGGAAGAAGCGCTGCTGCGCATGGAGAACGCGCTGCAAATGCCGGTGAAAAAGGTGGACACAGGCTCGCATGGCGATCCCTTCGGCTCGCATTGAGCTGCCGCGGGTAAAAAGACGTAAAGCGCCCTGGCTGCTGCTGGTGCTGCTTGTACTTGCGTATCTTGTACTTTGGGCGGCCGGAGCCTTCCTGGTGGTGGGTGATCGCACTCAGCCGGTGGATGTGATTGTGTTATTGAGCGGTGGGCATGAGACCCGGCTGGAGGAAGCTGTCCGGCTGTATAAATCCGGCACGGCCAACCGCCTGTTGATCACCGAAACAGGTGCCATACCCGAAGGCGGCGGGCCGCGCGCCAGCACATTGCTGCAACGTCAGGCGCAGGCTGCCGGCGTTCCTGAGGGCGCAATTGCGACGACGATGGGGCGCTCGGCCAGCACGGTGGACGAAGCTGCGGCCGTGCTGGCCTTTTGCGACCGGCAGGGGGTGCGCTCCGTGCTTGTCGTCACCGATCCTTACCATACCCGCCGCACGTTGATGATCTTCGACTCGGCATTTTCGGGCAGCGGCGTGCAGGTGTTGGTTCGGCCTGTGCGGGGTCATTGGTATCAATCCTCTACCTGGATGTTCAGCCTGCCAGGCTGGCGGGCGACGGTCTTGGAATACGCCAAGTTAGCTGCCGCCCTGGCCGGCATCCCGGGCGATTAAATACAATCGAGCCGCTTTAGGGGCGGCTCGATTGAAATGTGCTTTTGAGCGGAACTACTCTTCGACGGGTGTTACGTTCGCAGCCTGCAGACCCTTGGGACCTTTCTCTACCGAGAATTCGACCTTTTGGCCTTCCTTAAGTTGACGATAGCCCTGCATCTCGATGGCGGAAAAATGAACAAACACATCCTCGCCGTCTTCGCGGCCAATGAAACCATACCCCTTGGCGGGGTTGAACCACTTAACGGTCCCAACGAAACGTTCTGACATCCTTGCACTACTCCATCTGAAAAGTGATTGAAAAAATAAGACGCCTGTTCGCCCGGTTAGATTTGTAGAGCGAGTTCTGGGGGCGTAACAAAGCGTCCATCCGACAGGCAGAAGATTATCATAACGCGATGGGGATGTCAAGATGAGCCGGTATTTTTATAAAATATTCGCATAGTCATTATGTGATTCTGGCTTTGGCTGTTTTATAATAGGCTCATGCGTGTCAAACGTTTGTCCGCGTTGCTCCTTTTCCTGCTCACGCCCGTGGTGATCATGGCAACCGTATGGGTCATGCAGCCGGGACAGGGGCAGATAGCGCTGGATTTGCAACAGGCCCGCCTGGCCCAGGCGCGCAATCAGCCCGCCGAGGCGGCTGCCGCGCTGGAGCGCGTGCTGAAAAAGCAGCCCTGGCGGGTGGATTTGTACGAGCAAATTGGATCGCTTGAACTGCAAGCCGGGAACGTGGAAGCTGCGCTGGCTGCGTACGAAAAGGGCAACCAGCAAACCGGTTTAAGTGGCAGTGGGTTTATGAATCTGGCAGATCTATATATCGAAAATGAGCAATATGATCAGGCGAAGAGAACCCTGCTTTTCGCGGCGAATTCGGGCCAACTGTCCACCACGGATTTTGAAAAATCCTATCAAATGATCGGTGAGGCGGGGGATGCTGAAGACCGTCAGACGGTTCTGAACGCCTGGCTGATCGCCGACCCGCGAAACGCGCGCGTGCAATACCTCAACGGCGTAGCCCTCGCGGTCGGGCAACCAGCCCAGGCTGTGCTGCTGCTGGAGCAGGCGGCCGCCGCGGAGGAATATCAAAACGCGGCAACCATCCTGCTGGATGCGCTGGATGCGGCTTCGCAGGAGGAGTCCCCGAGCCTGCGGGCATTCCAGATCGGCCGCGCGATGGTTTCGCTGCATGAATGGCATGCCGCGGAAGCGGCTTTTGAGCAGGCGGTGGCGCTGCAACCGGAACTGGCGGAGGGTTGGGCCTTCCTGGCTGAGGTTCGCCAGGCGCTGGGGAAGCCCGCTGCCGTGGAGTTGGAACGGGCATTGGCGTTGGATCCGGACTCTACCACCGTGCAGGCGCTGGCCGCGCTGTACTGGCGGCGCCAGGGCCGGCCGGAAGTGGGCCTCGTGTACCTGCACGCAGCGGCGGCCCGCGAACCGGAAGTGGCTTACTGGCAAATCGAGCTGGGCCGCGCGCTCTGCGATTTGAACAACCTGCAGGACGCTTTGCCGCATTTCGTCCGCGCCACCGAGGTGGAGCCTAAAAACGCGCAGAGTTGGATCGAGCTGGCGCGCTTCAGCCTCAATTACGACATCGAGCCGGCCACGGTAGGCCTGCCGGCAGCCCGCCAGGCGGTGATGCTGGCGCCCAAAGATGCCGCCGCGCTGGATGTGATGGGCGCATTGTTATTTACACAGGGCGATCTGGCCAGCGCGGAACGTTTCTTGCAACAATCGCTTCAACTGGATGCGGCCAACGCGGACGCAAACCTGCACATGGGCCAGGTTTTCCTGGCCGGCGGCGATCTGACATCCGCCCGCCCCTACCTTGACCAGGCTGCGCGGTCATCCCCTGAAACCGCCGTGGGCAAACTGGCTGAAAGGCTCATCCAGCAGCATTATCCGAAACCGTAATCGATACCGGAGGATCGCGCATGAGGCGATTGGCAGTCATCACCCTGGTGCTGGCATTGACGCTGATATCTCTATCGGCCTGTTCCCTTAACGACACCCTGACTCAGCTCCTGGGCGGGGAGAATTCGGACCGCGTGCTGCTGGTGGACAATTTCACCGACCCGTTGAGCGGCTGGAAAGTGTGGATGGGTGAAGACGGCTCATCCATTGATTATTCCAATGGCGCGCTGCGCATTTTTGTCAACCAGGCTCAATTCGACTACTGGTCGGTGGCCGGTAAGAATTATGAAGACGTTCACATCGAATCGGATGTTAAAAAAGGCGACGGGCCGGATGATAATGATTACGGATTGATCTGCCGTTACCAGGATCAGGATAATTTTTATGCTTTTGTGATCAGCAGCGATGGCTATGCCGGCATCATCAAAGTGAAAGACGGGGCATACCAGGTGCTCAGCGGCGACTCGCTGCAGTTTACCGAAGCCGTCCGCCGCGGCAGCGACCGGAACCGCTTGCAGGCCGTCTGCACGGGCACAATTCTTACCTTTCACGTGAATGGCATCCAGCTTTTTGAGGTCACGGATTCAGATTTTTCTTCAGGTGACGTGGGCGTGATTGCGGGTGCGTATGATACGCCTGGCGTCGAGATCCTCTTTGATAATTTCGCCGTGCTCAAACCCTAGGCATTGTTTCTGAATCGGAGTGCATTTATCGGTTAAAATAACGGGGTATGAAAGTTTACCTCGATTCGATCGGATGCCGTCTCAACCAGAGCGAAATAGAAAAATTCGCCGGCCAGTTCCGCCAGGCCGGGCATGTGATTGTGGATTCGGCCGGGGAAGCGGATGTGGTGGTAGTGAACACCTGCACGGTGACCTCTCAGGCCGCCTCCGATTCGCGCCAGAAAATTCGCCAGGCGGCGCGCGCCGGCGATGCCGAAATTGTGGTCACCGGTTGCTGGTCCACGTTGGAACCGCAGGCCGCCTCGATGCTGCCCGGCGTGAAGCGGGTGGTTGCCAACCCTCAGAAAGACGGGCTGGTTTCAGCGGTTTTAAACCGGCCGGAAGCGGTCTTTGACCTTGAACCGCTGGCGCGGGAACCGCAGCCGGGGTTGCACATGCGCACCCGTGGATTCGTGAAGGTCCAGGACGGCTGCGATAACCATTGCACCTTCTGCATTACGCGCAT
>CALMIB010000044.1 GCA_937863945.1 uncultured Longilinea sp. | reverse complement strand
TGATCACCTGCATCACGTCGGCGGTCGTGGTGCCGTAGTGCTCGGGCGGGTACCACAGCTCGAGCATCAGGGGATTGTCGGCGGTATAGCCCTGGCCTTCCAGCAGCGACTTGGCCATATCCAGGTCGCGCGTGCCGTATTTATCCAGGAAGGGCTCGCTGGCGAAGGGATAGCCAGTGGGGATCATGTGATAGGCCGGGATGTTTCGGCCTTCAAACACGCGGTCCACGATCGCCTCGCGGTCGATGGCGGCGGCCACGGCCTGCTTGAGTTCTTTGTTCCACAGCAGGTGTGGCCCTTCGGTCGGCGCGGCGGTGGGTTCCACCGGGGCGGCAGTCGGTTCGACCGGCGCGGCGGTGGGTTCAACCGGGGCGGCGGTGGGTTCGGCCGGGGTGGCAGCGGGCGCGCAGGCAGCCAGCAGCATCGTCAATGCCACGACGACCCCAATAAGTACAAAAAGCTTGCGAGATTTCATCGTCTCCTCCTCAGGATCTTGCTTTTGGTTATTGCTGAAGTGAAAGGTTGGTTGGGCTTGCAAAAATTACCGGGCATCCCTTCCGGTAAGGGCTGCGATCCGCCAATCGCATGTAAGCATTATACAACCATGACCCTTAATGTCAACCATACCGATGGCCAGTTGGCGGCCAGGCTGCGGGTAAGAATAGCCGCACGGGGGTGAAATAAACGGCGCGGCGGCAATGGGATCTGATTCAACGCACTCAGGCGTAACGCTGTTCCTTCCACACGTCGGCTTCGTTGTGATAGCCGGCCTGCTCCCAGAAGCCCAGCCGGTCGCGGGTCATAAACTCCAGCCCGCGCAGCCATTTGGCCCCCTTCCAGAAGTACGGCACCTCCAGGTCGTCGCGCCCGGGGATGGCACCGATGACGCCGCGCAGCGGGTAGCCGTGTTCGGGGGTGATGGGCTGGCCCTCATAGTGCGTGGCCAGCAGGAAGTTGTCTTGCAGGCACACCTCCAGCGGCAGGTTGGCGGTAAAGCCGTACTCGGCGTGCTGCAGCACGTAGGCGGCCGCGGGCAGCGGCTTGATGATGCCCTGCTCGATCAGCGTGCGCAGTGAAACGCCTTCCCAGGCTGTTTCCAGCTTGCTCCAGCGCGTCACGCAGTGAATGTCCATGGTCAACGGCGTGCGCGGGAGCTGGTTGAACTCGTCCCAGCTCAGGCGCAGCGGGGTTTCCACCTCGCCCCACACGCGAAAATCCCAGGTGAGCGGGTTGAAGGGCGGCACCGCACCGTAATGCAGCACCGGGAATTTGTTGGTCAATGCCTGCCCGGGCGGCAGCCGGCCTTGCCTGCGCGCCTCGATCTCATCGGCTTTGCGTCGAAAAAAACTGTCGGACATGGAATTCAGTCCTCCTCTATCCTAATTATACCGGCTGGTGCAAGGATCGGGAATTGTTGATGCAGGTTGTGTACATCGTTATTCGGCGATTCGGTATTCGTTGATTCGGTATGTGGTAATCGTGTAGCCTGTTATTGCGGGTTTCAGACACCCACCGTACCAACCCCACCCAAATCGCGGTAGTGGCCTGTCCTGTCACGAAAAGGTTGAGAGGCACCCGTCCGGACCGAATCACGAGGTCCGAATCAACGCTTCACGTTCTCAGACCACCAAATGGCTCACCAGCAGCAGGCCGCCCAGCACTTCCATGCGTTTGCCGAAGCGCGGGCAAAGCCACCCTTGATCATGCGCCCGCCCACCCAGGCCAGCAGGGCAAACGCCGCCCAGTGATCGAAATTGGCGATCAAGTTGGCCACGCTGCTGCCCAGCAACCAGCCCAACAGGGTCATAAAGCCCTGGAAAAAGCCGAAGTGAAACGAAAGACGGAATTACGGCCCGCCCATCTTTGGCCTGGCCGGTGGTGCCAATGCCCAGCGAAACCGCAAAGGCATCCATGGCCAGTCCAACCGCAATGATCGAATACGTCACCCGTTCCATGCGCTCTCCTACAAATAAGCGTGCGGTTGGGTTATAGCGTTTTTGTAAAGCGCGTCGTAATGGATGGATGATCGTAATTCGTTACACGGTATTCGTCATGGGTTGGCGGTGATGCGGTATTGGGTATTCGGTATGCGGTTATGCGTGGATGTGGAATAAAGGAATGCGGAAGCACAAAGATGGTTACCAGGAATTTCCTTCAACGACGAATGATGTACTAATCAACGCATCTTGAATTCCGAATACCGTATCAACGAATACCGAATTACCGAATCAACGCAGAACACATCACCTTCACTCACTCATACCGGAACCGCCAGATGCCGATGGCATAGAAGACCACAGCAAAGCCCAGCAGCACGGCGGCTTCGGGCAGCACGGCGCTCAGGTCCTGGCCGCGCAGGACGATATCCAGCATGCCCTGCATGGCCCAGCGCGTCGGTAGCACCTTGACGGCCTGCTGCACCACCGCCGGGAACAATTCCAGCGGGTACCAGCAGCCGCCCAGCAGCGCCATCACCATGCCCAACATGATGCTCAGCCCGTTGGCCTGGCCCTCGGTTTTGACGAACGCGCCCATTGCCACGCCAATGGCCGAAGCCGCCAGCGCCGAAGCGGTCAGGATGACGGCCAGGGCCGCCGGCGAATGCCCCCAGTTCAGCTTCATCACAAAAATGCCAAACAACACCAGCAACAGCATTTGTACCAGCGCCCAAAACACCGCGGCCAGCAGCGTGCCCAGCAGGTAGGTGGCCTTGCGGGTGGGCGTGGTCAGCAGGCGGCGCAGCGTGCCGGTGGCGCGCTCGTAGGCAAACGTGACCGAGATGCCGAACAGCGGGATAAATACCCAGGTGATGAGCTGGCCGGCCGATGAATTGGCGCGTGGGTCATATTCGACCGGGTCCTCCACCAAAGCCTGCGCCGTGGCAACGCGCTGCGGCGCGACGGACAGCTCGGTCTGCGCCGCGTCCAGCGCCGCGTCGAAGTAGGCCGCGCGCTCGGCATCGTTTTCAAACGGGCGCAGGTCCTCGGCGGCCTGCACGCTCTGCTGCGCGATTTCCACGCTGCTGCTCAGCCGCCCCAGGATAGTCTGCACCGTCTGGTAGGCCGCCAGACTGTTGAGATTGTTGGGCAACTGGCGCAGGTCCAGCGCGAGCGCGCCTTCGCGCAGCTTTTCCAGCGTAAAATCAGGCGGGATGACCAGCACGGCCGACACGTTGCGTTTGGAGAACTCGTCTTCAGCTTCAGCCAGTGTTTTCACGTCCGGGCGAATGCTGCCGGAGGCTTCCAGCCCGGCGATCAGCTGCGCTGACAGTGTTGAATTGGCCTGGTCCACCACCGCCAGACGAGTGCGCGTGTCCATGTTGCCGGCGGTGCCCCCGGCCAGCACGAAGGTGAAAAACAGCGGCAGGATCAGGAAGAATAACCACTCGATTGGCGACGTGAACCGCAGGATGGTTTCTTTTTGGAAAATGGCAAGTATTTTTTTCATCCCGGCTCTCCTAGCGCTGGATCACGCCGCGGCGCATGAACAGGAACAGCGACACGCCAAACAATACCACGCCCATCGCCAGCAGCCCGGTGATGTCTGGCAGAATATCCATCAGGCCGCCGCCCGCCGCCAGGCGACCAAAACCGTCCAGCCCCCAGGCGTTGGGGGTGATGCGGCTGGCGGCGCGGAACCAGGCTGGCAGGATGCTGATATCGAAGAAGCTGCCGCCCAGAATGCCGAAGATGAGCATGACCGCCGAGCCAATGCTGGCGGCCTGACCGGGTGTTTTCACTAGCGCGGTGATCAGCATACCCCAACCCACCGCGCCCACCACGCAGGCCAGCACCAGCGCAAGCACGGCCATCGGGTTGCCCCATTTGAGTTGAAAAAGCAGCGTGCTGGCCACAATCAGGATCAGCATCTGCGCCGTGCCTGTCAGAAACACGCCGAACATCTTGCCCAGCAGCACCTGTGCCGGGCTCAGCGGCGCCACCAGCAGCCGCGGCAGCGTGCCGTGAGCTTTTTCCACCAGCAGCGTGCGCCCGCCGTTGCTCACCGTGAACATCAGGAACATCAGCGCCATGCCAGGCGCCATGTAGGCCAGCACATTAAATTCCACCGCCGGGCTGTCGGCTTCGACACCCGTGAGCGTGATGCGCGAGCTGTCGGCGGCCTGCGCCTGGCTGGCACCGAGCTGTTCGCCCAGCGCGGCAGCCTGTTGCGGCTGGATCCGCCCGGAGACGATCAACCCGCTCACCGTCACCTGCGCGCCCACCCGGCCGATTTCCACCTGGTTGACGAACTGGTCGACGATGGCCTGCACGATGCCCGAACTGGTGGGGCGGGAGGGGTTCATGTACAGTTCAATCTGTACCGCGGCGCCGCTCTGCCCCGTGCCGGCATCCGGAATAATGCCGGCGGTGAAACCAGCCGGGATAATGACCGCTGCGGCGGTCTGATCGTCGTCGACCAACTGGCGCGCGGCGGCGGCATCGCCGGAAACCTGCGGCGCGACCAGTTCGGCCAGTTCAGCCGACTGGAACACGTTCACCAGTTCACCGCCCAGTTGGCCGGCGTCCTGGTTGACCAGCACCACCGGGATGTCGCTGAGGCCGCTGCTGCTGCTGCCGCCGCTCAGGCCGCCGGTGACCAGCCCAAGTCCCAACGTCAGCGCAAAGGGCGCCAGCAGCATCAAAATCAGCGCTGCCTTGTCGCGAAACGCCAGGGTCAGGTCTTTCCAACCCAAAAGCAGGATCTTTTTCATAGCAGCTCCTTAATCGCGCAACGCGCGCCCGGTGAGGTGCAGGAAAACCGCTTCGAGGTTGGGCTCCTGGATGGTGACCGTGTGAATGCGGATGCCGCGCTCGTTGGCGCGGCTGACCACGGGCGCCAGGATCTTTTCGGCTTCGGGGGTGATCAGGGTGATGTTGTGGTCGATCACGTCGGCGCGCACCACGCCCTCCACGCCGCGCAACGCCTGCGCAAGCGCCTCGGAATCGTCCATCTCGCTGATGTGCAATTGCAACGCCTCATACTCGCCCACCTGGCGGGTCAACTCGCCCTGCGTGCCCAGCGCGATCAGGTCGCCGTGATCGATAATACCGACCCGGTCCGAAAGCTCCTGGGCTTCTTCCATGTAATGGGTGGTGTAAAGCACAGTCATGCCCTGCCGGTTGAGGTCCTTGACCGAATCGAGGATGGCGCGGCGCGATTGCGGGTCGATGCCCACGGTGGGCTCGTCCATGAACAGCAGGCGCGGCTGGTGCAGCAGCCCCACGCCGATGTTGACGCGCCGCTTCATGCCGCCCGAGAAAGTCTTCACGCGCTGGTTGGCGCGGTCTTTCAGCCCGATCTGCTCCAGCACCTGATCGACACGCGCGTTGAGCGCCTTGCCGCTCAGGTTATACATCTGACCCCAGAAGGACAGATTCTCGCGCGCGGTCAGGTCCTCATAGAGCGCCAGGTCCTGCGGCACCACGCCGATCAGGTTGCGCACCGCCATTGGCTCTTTCACAACCGAATGCCCGCCGATCACGGCGTCGCCGGAGGTGGGCACGTAGAGCGTGGATAACACGGAGATGGTGGTGGTTTTGCCGGCGCCGTTTGGCCCCAGCAGGCTGAAAATTTCCCCCGCTTGAATGTCAAAACTGATCCCGTTCACGGCGGTCTTGTCGCCGTACTTTTTCACCAGTTGCTGAACTTCGAGTATTGCAGGCATGGACACCCTCCGAGATTTAAATTCACCAGGATTGCAGTTTCGATTATAGCCATGACCTTCCCGTTTTCTTCCATCCAAAGAACGGTCGCATACTGGACAAATGCAGGGGAAGGACGCAAGTTGCGTACATTTTACAAAAACCGCATTAAAATAACCCCTGGCGGCCCCCTCCGCCCCGAAAGGATCATTGCCATGACTTACCCGATCATCCAACGCGAGATGACCGTTCACCTGAACAACGGCAACTGGTACGCCCGCCCAATTGACGAGCCCGGCATCCTCGGCCCGGTCGATTACGGCTGGCATCGCCACAACCTCTACCCCGACAGCTTCACATTCGGCGAGGGTCTGCTGGCCGGCAGCAGCATCCCCGGCTCGCGCCGCCTGGTGCTCAGCGCCTGGAGCCCGCAATGGGACGGTTTTTACGTCTCGTCCATTGGCGGGGCGGCTTACGTCTTCCACGGCGTGGGCGTCAACTACATCGCGCTGCGCAACCGCGCCGAAACCCCCAGCGTGCTGCTGCTCAACCACAGGAATGGCGAGATTCAATGCCGCATCGAGCCGGTGGACGTGGATACGCTGTGGGTGGGCTACGCCGACCCCGAGGGCGAGCGCCTGACCGGTTTCTTTGCGCTGCAGCAGGCGCTCTTCGACCGCTACGCGCCGGAATACCCGGCCGACAAGGTGCGCATCCTGGCCGTCGGCCCGGCGGCGCGCCGCACCAAAGAGGGCGCCATTGGCTCGAACCCGGTGCGCAAGGGCGCGCTGACCGCCGTCACCGATTGGGCCGGGCGCGGCGGGCTGGGCAGCCGCCTGCTGCAATATCACAACCTGGCCGCCATCGTCTTCGGCGGCGAGTGGGAAGACCCCGACCTGCGCGATTCGAGCGAGATCGATGCCTACTTCATCGAGCACTTCGGCAAAAAGACCATCCAGACCGACCTCGCGGCCACCGAGAAGTACCGCTACGTGCCGCAGTTCGACACCGGCGGCACCTTTGGCGTCAACATGCGCGAGCTTAACGAGCGCATCCTCAGCTTCAACTATGCCAGCATTTACGCCGGCGAGGATTCGCGTCTCAAGCAGCACCAGCACTTCATCCTCGACCACTACCTGGCCCAATTCAATGAAGAGACCATCAAGCCGCGCAAGTTCCAGCACTGCGGCGAACCCTGCGCGGTGGTGTGCAAGAAAATGAACGGGCGTTACAAGAAGGATTACGAGCCCTATCACGCGCTCGGTCCGCAGTGCGGCGTTTTCGACCAGCGCGCCGCCGAGCTGCTCAACGACTTCATCGACGCGATGGGCTTCGACGCCATCCAGGCCGGCGGCACGCTGGCCTGGATCCTCGAACTGGTCAGTCAGGGGCTGCTCCCGCCCGAGGATTTTGGCTTTCCGCCGCGCGAGGAACTGCGCTTTGCCTACGCCGACGACCCGGCGCAGTTCGACGTGGTTGCCGACAGCCTGAAGAACGCCGAGTATGCCATGCAGGTGACCGCGCAAATCCTCACCGACCCGCGCTGCGCGGTCTTCCGCCAGGGCATGCGCTCGGCCTCGCGCGACCTGGACAAGAAGTACAACATCCGCTCGCGCGACCGGGCGGTTTACCTGGCGCACGGCGAGAGCGGCTACATGGCGCCCAACCAGTACTGGGTGCCGGGCATGCTCAGCCCCATGCCGATGCTGGGCAAGTACTTCGTCTAT
>CALMIB010000043.1 GCA_937863945.1 uncultured Longilinea sp. | reverse complement strand
GCTAAATTTGCGCCGCCGGCTCGCCGAGCTGGAAGGTGTGCACGCCCGGCATCGCCGAGAGGTCGTCCAGCAGCGGCTGGACCGGGGTGCGGCCCGAATAGATGACCATCACACGCAGCGTGACGGTTTGCTTTTTGATATTCCTGCTCACGAACAGGTTGGTCATGCCCATTTTGTGCGCCTTGAGCAGCGCGCGCAGCGTCTCCAACTGCAACTGATCGGCTTTCCCGCTGACCATCAGCGGGGTCTGCACGCGCGCGCGCACCACGTATTTTTCCACCAGGTCGAGCAGCGAGAGGATCATCAACAGGAAAACGGTCGTGGCCACACCCACCAGGTATTGCCCGTCGCCGACCGCCAGGCCGACGATCGCCAGCGTCCACAGCGAGGTGGCCGTGGTGAGGCCGCGGATGGACGCCCCGTAGCGCAAAATGGCGCCCGCCCCCAGGAAGCCGATGCCTGAAACCACCTGCGCCGCGATGCGGGCAGGGTCGCTGCCGCTGAGGCTGGCCAGGTTGATGGAAAGCGTCATGGCGAGCGCCGCGCCGACCGCCAGGATCATGTGCGTGCGCAGCCCGGCCGCCTGGCCGTGCGCCTCGCGCTCGAGGCCAATCAGCGCGCCTAACCCGGCCGCCACCAGCAGCCGCAACAAGATTTCGAGCTCGGAAATGGGCATGGTCCGCTCCCTTTTAGATGATTATAGCATGGTGGAAAGGCCGTGAGGCGTGAGGCGTCAATTCGTGATTCGTGGATGCGTCAATCCGGTATTCGTTGATTCGGTATGCGGTATGCGGTGATGAGGCCATTTTTTCACGGATTACGAATTGACGAATCACGTAGCACAACGTTTCACGTGAAACATAAAAAATAAAATGAAGGACGACCCTCTACCTCTGCAATCACAGCCTGAAAATGGCAAATCGCTACCCCTCTACGAGGGCAGGCCCTAACCGCTCTTCGCCCTTGAGCCCCGTTCGCGAGGCAAAAATGATCACCGCCGCGACGATCCAGGCCGCCATGCCAAGGATTCCGGTGGGCAGCGGGCCGATCAGCGGGTTGCCCGCGCCGATCACCGTCACCAGCATCGCCAGCGCACTGATGCCGTTGACGGCGGCGTGCCCGATGACCGCCGGCCACACCGAGCCGCCGCGCAGCGTGACCCACGAGAGGAAGATGCCCAGGCCAATGCACATCACCACCATCATGCCCATCCCCGGCCAGGGAAAGCCGGGATAATCCAACCCGTAATTGTGCCCCATGGCGATCAACGGCCAGTGCCACACGCCCCAGATGACGCCCGAGAGCAGCACGGCGCGCCGCCCGCCCAGCGGCATCAGTTTGGGCAGCAGGTAGGCGCGCCAGCCGAACTCTTCGCCGAAGGTGAACAGCCCGTTGACCAGCGGCGAAATCAGCACCGCCTGCACAGCCTGGATGAGGAAGAACTGCACCGGCGTGATCGCCGCGCCTGCGGCCCCGGCGGAGGAGAGCAACTGCCGCACATAGGTAAAGTTGGGGTCAAAATCCTGCGGGAAGACCAGGAAATACACCCCCGCGCCCAGGAGGGTGAACACCGCCGGCAGGAACCAGGCCGCCAGCCAGAACGGCCAGCCGCGGCGCAGGTTGGGGCGCAGCCCCACGTTTTGCCAGCCCTCGCGCGTGAAGACGCGCGTCAGCACGTGAGCGATGGCCGGCGCGCCCATGTAGGCCACCGCCATCAGCACCAGCGCCAGCGTGTAGGGCAGGCCGGGCACCAGCACCGGGCTGCCGGCGATGCCACCGGTGAGCGCGATGACCAGCCCGGCCGCCCAGGCAATGCCAAAGGCAAAAGCCAGGAAGATGAGGATGCGTTTCTTATCAAGGGAGGAAGTCATAGGTGGTTAATCCTGCAAGCAATTTCAGAAAAGGAATTGTCGAATGCTGATTGCGGATTGGCTGCCCTCGTAGAGGACTGATTGGAAAGCGCTGGACGTGTTTCACGTGAAACATTGTGCTGCGTGTTTCGTTACTTCGTGATTTGTCAATTTGCGGATCGTGACAAAATTGCCACTCCTCACCCTTCTTTCTCCCGTTGTTCCTTCACATTCTGCGCCAGCGACACCAGGCCGCTCATGCCGCCCAGGTTCATCGTATCCACCGCGCTGGAAGGCACGATCACCAGCGCGCCCTTCTGCTTGAGGCCCTCGAACAGCATGTTCATCGCGCGCAGGTGCAGCGCGGTGGGGTTGTTCACATAGGCGGCCGAGGCTTCGGCAAAGCTCGAGGCGATCTGCTTCTCGCTTTCGCCCAGGATGATGCGCGACTGGCGCTCGCGTTCGGCCTGCGCCTGACGGCTCATCGCGTCTTCCAGGTCCTGCGGGATGATCACGTCGCGGATCTCGACCGACTGCACGGTGATGCCCCACGGCGTGGTGCGCTCGTCGATGATCTTCTGCAAATCCGCGTCCATTTTATTGCGCCCGATCAGGATATCGGCCAGCGTCATCTGCCCGATCACCTCGCGCAGCGCGGTCTGGGCAGCCCAGGCAATGGCCACCTTGTAGTTTTCCACCTCCAGGGCGGCCTTCTCGGCGTCCCACACCCCCCAGAACAGCACCGCGTCCACGTTCACCGGCACGGTATCGCGGGTGAGCGTCTTTTCGGCGCTGAAGGGCGTCACCATCACGCGCTGGTCCACCCAGATGGTGACCGAATCAATCAGCGGCATCAGCCAGAACAGGCCCGCCCCGCGCAGCCCGTGGAACTTGCCCAGGCGCAGCACCACGGCCTTTTCCCACTGGCGCGCCATGCGCAGCGAATACAGCAGGATGAAGCCCATCAGCATCAGGCCCAGGCTGACCACCAGCGTCCAGCCGATGGGCGCGTCCGTCTCGTCCATGTAAATGGCCAGGCCGACCCCGAGCAGGATGAAAAAGATGCACAAAAACAGCGCCACGCCGTTCAGGTGGGCCTCCTCCAGGCTTTGCTGGCCTTTCTTTTCCGGGCGCAGCGGGCTGGCCGGATTGATGGGGTTGATGCCCGAGTCGGAAACGGATTTCTTTTGCATGGTTACCTCACAGCTTCATAAAAACAGGGATTGATTGACCTTTCATGTCAATATTACAGTATCAGGGCCTTTGAGCCGGCTCTTCGGGCGCGTCGCCCTTCTGCCAGGCCTCGATCAGGCGGGCAGCCTCGGCGGCGGCCTCGGTGGGCGTGTAGCCCAGGCGGGCCAGGTCGGCCAGCCATCGGCGCGTCAGCCCGGCCAGCACCTCGTGGCGCAGCGCTACCGCCGAATCGGGAGAGGGCTGCTCGAGGATGTAGGTGCCGCGTCCCTGCTGGGTGGAGATCAGCCCGGCCTCGTCCAGGATGCGGTAGGCGCGCGCCACGGTGTTGAAGTTGACGCGCAGCTCGCTGGCCAGTTGGCGCACAGTGGGCAGTTGATCGCCGGGGCGCAGCGCGCCGCTCATCACGCGCGCCTGAACCTGCTCGACGATCTGGGTGTAAATGGGCACGCCAGAACGAAAATCCAACGCCAGGGGCGAAAATGGCATGTGCATCTCCAATAAAATTGTATCAATGTATCATTGAATGAATTGTATAGCGTATGCGAACGTTTGTCAAGAGGGAGAAAAAGGTATTGGGTATGCGGTATGCGGATGAGCGACGAGTTATGCGCTCTGAGTAACGCATTCTGAGGAAGAGTCTCGACCTTTGCTTCCCAACACCGGCTCAACGAATACCGAATACCCCATACCGAATACCCAATACCTCATACCATATCTTCTTCCACCCACCTTTCAATTCTATAAAACCCCTGCCCGCCGCCTTCCGGTATAATAAACACATTCATTATCTTTTCATCCCCCCGAGCCATTTTGTACCCTTATCAGGACAAACTCCATCCCTGGTCGAGCCACTCCACCCTGTCCCGCTGGTTGAAAGATATCCCGGCGGGCTCGAAGGTGCTGGATATTGGCACCGCCAGCGGCGCGCTGGGGCGGCTGAGCCAGGGGATGGGACTGTATCTCAACGGCATCGAACCCAACCCGGAGTGGGCCGACATCGCCCGGCCGTATTACCAGGAGGTGTTCACCGGCTTTCTGCAGGAAGCGCCGGCCGGCTTCATCGACTCGGCCGACGTGCTCGTGCTGGCCGACGTGCTCGAGCACCTGCCCGAGCCGCGCTCCGCCCTGCGCGAGCTGGCCGAGCGCTCCGCGCCCGGCTGCATCTTCATGATCTCGGTGCCCAACGTCGCCAACCTGAGCGTTCGCCTGAGCCTGCTGTTTGGGCATTTCGATTACACCGACCGCGGCATCCTCGATCGCACGCACCTGCATTTTTTCACCCGTGCCAGCTTCTATCAATTGCTGGATGAAGCCGGGCTGAAAATTCAACGATCCGCCGTGACGCCTGTGCCGCTCAATTTTGTCCACCCGTTTTTTGAGCAAAAACCCCTGGGCCGCTGGATTCACCATGTATTGGCGGTCGTCACCCCCTGGTTCCCCACCCTGCTGGGCTACCAGTTCGTCGTCCAGGCAGTCAAATCATAGATAGAGGCCGCCTTGAAACTCGAAGAAGCCAGAATCGTCATCGTCCTGCCGGCCTATAACGCCGAAAAAACGCTCAAACGCACGCTCGACGAAATCCCGCCGGCCTTTCGCCAGCACGTCCTCCTGGTGGACGATGCCTCGCGCGACGGCACGGTGGCGCTGGCGCGCAGCCTGGGGTTGACTGTGTTCGTCCACCCGCACAACCGCGGCTACGGCGGCAACCAGAAGACCTGCTACCGCGAGGCGCTGGCCCTGGGCGCCGACATCGTCGTCATGCTGCACCCCGACCACCAGTACGACGCCCGGGTGATCCCCGACCTGGTTCACCCGCTGCTGCGCGGCGACGCCGACGCGGCCTTCGGCTCGCGCATGCTGGGCGGCCACCCCATGGAAGGCGGCATGCCCGGCTGGAAGTACAAGGCCAACATCTTCCTGACCGCCTTTGCCAACATCGTCTTCCGCCGCTACCTCTCCGAGATCCACTCCGGCTTTCGCGCCTACACGCGCAAATACCTCGAAACGGTGCGCTTCGAAGAGAACAGCGACGACTTCGTCTTCGACACCGAAATCATCGCCCAGGGCATGGCCAACAACCTGTTCTTCTGCGAAGTGCCCATCGTCACGCGCTACTTCCCTGAGGCCTCATCGATCAACCTGCGCCGCTCGATCCAGTACGGCTTCGGCGTGCTGGGCACGCTGCTGCGCTACTGGCTGCACCGGCGCGGACTTGTGAAGAGCAGGCAGTTTGAGGCGAAATGAAAATACTCACGCATGGATGCCAGATAGAATGAATCTTCCTCACACCAACCAATCGCGGTCACTCAATATTGCAGGAGCTCTCAAAGGTTTTGCCACACAATGGTCACGTCCATTGTCTGCGGCGGTGTTCACTTTTTTTCTTTATACCGTCATAGCAGCCTTCAAAGGTTGGGCTTTTCAACTTTCTCCGCACCCATATTACAACTACCTTGCCGATGCATTTCTCCACGGGCAACTCAACTTACGATTAATCCCCGCCGAGACGCTGGATTTGATTCTCTACCAGGGAAAATATTACCTTTACTGGCCGCCGTTTCCCGCGTTGCTGGTGCTGCCCCTGGTGGCCATCTTTGGAGCAGGCTTTAGCGACGTCCTGGTAAATGTCCTCCTGGCCAGCGCGATTGCGGCCTTGATGGCTTCCGTGCTGGCTGAAACCGACCGCCAGGGCCTGGCGCCGCTGAGCGCGCTGCAACGCGGCCTGCTGGTGATCTTTTTTGCCTTTGGCACCATGATTGTGCCCCTGGTGCCATTTGGAAAGGTCTGGTTCACAGGGCAATTAACCGGACTGGCCTGCGCGGCTTTTGCCTATTGGGCCGCGCTGCATTTTCGCGGTTGGAAAGCCTTTCTATTGGCTGGGATGGGCATGGCCTGTGTCTTTGCCACGCGAAATTCAATGA
>CALMIB010000042.1 GCA_937863945.1 uncultured Longilinea sp. | reverse complement strand
GATGAGCCAGGCAATGGAAACCATCTGGGGAATGCGCCCGGTATTCAAACGCGAAGGCGGAAGCATCCCAATCGTAGCTGAAATGCAGGAGATCCTGGGAGTCGAGTCCGTCCTGACCGGTTTTGGGCTGCCGGAGGATAATGTTCACGCCCCAAACGAAAGATTACATCTACCCACCTGGTACCGTGGGATCGATGCGTTAATTCACTTCTTTTACAACTACGGCAAATAAGGGATTATGGCTACTGATAAATTGCGTTTACCATCCTACGGCGGACAGGCGTTGATCGAAGGCGTACTGATGCGCGGTTCAAAATACGTTGCGGCTGCATTTCGCCTGCCGACCGGCGAGATCAACATTGAAACCGAAGAATTATCCAGGATTTACCAATCGCCTTTGTCAAGAATCCCATTCCTGAGGGGACTTGTCATCTTATGGGATTCGCTGGGTTTAGGAATGCGGTTTTTGACCCAGGCCGCCAATAAACAGGTTGGCGAGGATGAAAAAATCGACGGGCCGCAAATGGCACTCACCATGGTCATCTCGGTGGCTATAGCGGTGGGCTTGTTTTTTATCGGCCCCGCGGCGATTGGCAAAGGTCTGGAATCTCTGCTCAGGATCCCACAGGGGTGGGGCAACCTGATCGAAGGCGTTGTCCGGCTGGGCATTGTAATTCTCTACATCTGGGCAATTGGAAAAATGCCGGACATTCACCGGGTTTTTGCCTACCACGGCGCTGAACATAAGACCATCAATGCCTTCGAAGCCGGCGCGGCGCTCACTCCCGAAAATGTCAGCAAATTCAGCCTGGAACACCCCCGCTGCGGCACATCCTTCTTGCTCACCATCGTGATTCTGTCCGTGATCGTATTTTCAGTACTTGGCAACCTGTCCTGGTGGTTGACATTGCTCAGCCGGGTGCTATTGTTGCCATTCATTGCGATGCTGGGCTATGAATACATCCGTTGGGCAGCCGCGCATCTCGATTCTCCCATCGTGCGCTGGTTGATTCGCCCGAACCTCGCGCTGCAAAAGCTGACGACCAACGAACCCTCAACCGATATTCTCGAGGTGGCGATCGCGGCTTTCAATGCCATGTATACCCTGGAGAATCCGTTGCTGGCGCCAATGGAATCTCCGGTCGAACAACCTGCCGCATCGACTTGACAGCCATCCCCGCCCGGTTATACTGAAAGCAACCGGAGCTTGTAATGAAATCCTGGCAACTGGTCGCCTTTGGCATTGTACTTGGTTTGCTCTCTTCCGCATTGATCCTTCTGGTCATCAGCCGGCCGGTCGGTGAGCCAATTCAAATTCTACCCGCGCCCACGCCGAAGCCCATCATGGTCGATGTGGCCGGCGAAGTGCTGAACCCCGGCATCTACACGCTCCCTGCCGACGCGCGGGTGGCGGACGGAATTGCGGCGGCTGGCGGATTATTGGAAAGCGCCAATACCGACCAGATCAACCTTGCTGCCCACCTTGCAGACGGAGACAAGGTCTGGGTGCCCGCGGTTGGGCAAACCGTTGTGAATATCCCCGATGGTTCCGTTCGCAGCAGCGGATTTCTCATCAACATCAACGCCGCCTCTGCCAACGAAATAGAAACATTGCCTGGAATTGGCGAAGTGAAAGCAAATCAAATCGTGACCTATCGGGACGAACACGGCCTGTTTATGAGTGTGGAGGATTTGCTCAATGTTCCGGGGATTGGGTCGGAATTATTGGAAACCATCCGGCCGTTGATTACTTTATCTGATTGAAAGAGATGACAATATGGGCACCACCAAAGAAACTCTCGAATTGAAACTACGCGAAGCGATGCGGGCCAATGATGACGTCAGCAGGCGAACCATCCGAATGATTCTCAGTGCGGTGAAATTGGCAGAAATTGACAAAGGGCAGCCCCTGGATGAACCTGGAATCGCAGCCATTCTGCAGAAGGAAATAAAAATTCGTCAAGAAGCCGCTCAAGATGCGGAAAGGGCCAACCGTTCAGATTTAATTGAGGCTGCGAAAGCAGAACAGGCAATCATCGACACCTTCCTACCGAAGCAGCTATCAGAGGCTGAAATTGAGGTCATCATCAAAGAGGCAATTTTCGAGACCAACGCCAGCGGACCAGCGGACATGGGCAAAGTGATGAAAGCTGTCATGCCAAAAACCCAGGGTCGGGCCTCGGGTGACAAAATCAATCAGATTGTCCGCAGGTTGTTGCAGCCAGGATGATACACCCCACCTCGTCAGAATCGGGTAAGCTAACCTGGG
>CALMIB010000041.1 GCA_937863945.1 uncultured Longilinea sp. | reverse complement strand
ATATCCTCGTTACAGATATTTTCCGAACCGTTCATCATGACCCAGGGCGGCCCAGCAAATTCCACTCTCACCATCGTTTACTACCTGTACCAGAAGGGCTTTCAACGTTTTCAAATGGGTTATGGCGCGGCGCTCGCCTGGATCGTCTTCGCTCTAATTTTCCTCGTCACGATCATTCAATTCCGCATTTCCAAACACTGGGTATTTGAGGAGTGAGTCCATGTTTCTACAGGGTGAACGCACTACAATCTTTTCGAAAGTTCTTTTTTACCTGGCTTTGTCCTTGCTTGGGCTTCTCTTCTTGTACCCGTTCATCTTTATGGTGGCATCTTCGCTCAAAGAAAGCCCGGAAGTTTACAGCAACATTCTAAGCCTGTTTGGCGCCCGGTTGCGTTTTGAAAATTACCATACTGTGGTGACTTCGGTGCAAATGGGCAAATATTTATTAAACACCACCATAGTTACCCTTTGTGTCACACTTGGGCAAATTGTCACCTCGCTATTGGGTGGTTACGCCTTTGCTCGCCTGCGATTCCCTGGACGCGATATCATCTTTCGCGTCTACCTGGGTACTATGATGATTCCTTTTACAGTCATTATGGTTCCAATGTACAAAATGATGCTGACTTTCGGTTGGGTAGATAAATTGACTTCACTCATCGTGCCCTGGTTATTCACCGCCTACGGCACATTCTTGATGCGCCAATTTTTCCTGGGTATTCCTAAAGAGCTGGAGGAAGCCGCGATTATTGATGGAGCCAACCGTTTTACCATTCTCACCAAAATTTTCGTGCCTATCAGTGGGCCGGCCATCGCCACGCAATTTACCATCTCATTCCTTTATGCTTGGAATTCATTCATTTGGCCGTTGGTGGCCATCCAATCAAGAGCGAACTATGTCGTAACCCAGGGCCTGGCAGACATTCAGGGAGGCTATCATGCCAATCCCCCGATTGTGCTGGCTGCTTCCACGCTTGCGATTATTCCCACCGTGTTGATTTTCTTGTTCGCGCAACGCTATTTTGTGCAAGGCGTTGCCACAACTGGCATGAAGAACTAACCCCGGTTTTTTTTGATTTGATGGGACTTTTTAGAAATGGGAGTAGATTTTTCTATTCTTCATTCCACAAACTGTGCTACTTGAGGAAAAATCATTTATGAAACAAATCGATGGACAATACCAGGTCTATGGCAATGCAATTACGCTTCGCCAATCACGTGCCGCTGATCGCTGGAAAAACATGCTGGCAAAAAAATACAATTACAATCCCAATGAGAAATTTTCACTGAGTGTGGAAGATCATCCGTATGGCGCTGATATTTTTGGGCTTAAGAACATCATCCGTGATGGGAATGGCGCGCCCTTGGAAAAGACGAATGGCTTGATTATTAGCACCATCCGCATGGGCTTCGGGCATTACCGAATTGCCATGGCCGGCGTCTCTGCCGCAAAAGCGATGGGCTTTACGCCTTACTGGCTAGACCTGCTTGGCATCCCAGGAATCACCACGGATGTCATCAATTGGTGCAACACCTGGTATAGCAAGTTTTCACGCATCTCGCAGCGCTCTGGCATGTTCAATCAATATGTATGGGAACCACTCACCACCGGCGAACCTTCTTTACCCGGTCTAAACGCCCTCTTCAATAATTGGATAGTCACCTGGCCTTGGCGCTATATCAAAACCCAAGTCAAGGACTATAAGATGAGTGAGTTGTTCAGCAATTTATATGCGGCTCTCCCCTCAGATATGCCAATGCTTACCTCTCACATGTGGACGTGCATGGGTGCCATTGCGGGCGGCATGACCAATGTAGTGGATATGATGTTCGATAACTGGCCGATGGCTTTTCAATTAACCGAGGGGGCAAAGCACGCCGTTCAATCACCTTCAGGTTATTATGGCTTTCGGGCCATGCGTGGCTTTGATGAAAAAGGAAGCATTCTTAATCCTACCCCGCCCGAGGCTATCTTTTATACAGGCCATCATGTCGATCACGAACTTGTTGAGAACATTGAAGCTGACTGTGCTGATCGGATTGCCCGCATGAAAGCAAAAGAGCCGCGCCGATTCCTTGTAACAATGGGCGGGGCAGGCGCCCAGCGGGAACTCTTCAAAGCCATCATTGAAAACGTTATTCCATTGATAAAGCAAGACAAGATTGCCCTGTTCATCAATCTCGGCGATCATAAGGATAATTGGATTTGGCTTCAAAATGAACTTGCCGAAATGAAAGATTTCATCAACCCACATTTCTCCTGGGACGAAACGAAAACCTTTGTAGATGGAATCCGCAATAAAACAGCGCATGGGCTGCATGTTTTCCTGTATGACAACACATTCCACGCAGTCTACGCCACCAACTACCTCATGCGTGTGATGGATGTGATGATCACCAAACCAAGCGAATTGGCTTTTTATCCTGTCCCCAAGATTTTCAATGCCCGCGTGGGCGGTCACGAAATGTGGGGGGCCATTCGCGGCGCAGAAATTGGCGATAGCACCGTTGAAACCCGCAACATCCCTCAAACTTTACAGGCAATCCATCTTCTCACCGAAGCCGATGATTTGTTAACCATGTTTTGCGAATGCATTGTCAAAAACAAAAGTATGGGCATTTATGACGGTGCTTACAAGAGTGTCGAGCTTGCAACAGGCAGGAAATTTGAAAGAAAGACCCAGGTGGTTAGCTAAACTCATTCCATTGCCTGTAATGTCTTGGTTAAAATCAAATGATTCAATTTGAAATCACTACCTCACCCTTTTCGATCTCCTTTAAGCAAAACGGTTTGGAACTTGTGAATTTAAGGATTCCAGCTTCACCATTAAAGGGTTTATGGGTCGATGATGAGGTAGTTGCTGCTGATTTTCCTGATTTTTCTCTCAATTTGAAAAAGTGTTCTGAATCGTCTTCAGCAGGTTCAGAACAGGGTTGGATTTTGACCACAACGCCGGCCAACATATCTGCAATGGTCGCTGCTGAACTCTCCGGTCATTGGTACGGCGGCGGCGAATTGATCCATCAACAATTTCCGCTCAATAAAGTTATGATGCAAAGTGGGCCATTTCAAACTTTTGACAATGGCCCCACCGGTTTAAGCGGAAAACTCACGCCGGCCTGGTTCTCATCCAACGGCGTGCTTTTGATCGCAGATTCCCCTGTTGAAGTGGGCCTCAACCAGCCGCCCGCAGAATACCCGCATTTCAAATGGAGTTTTGCTACAGAAGAACGCGGCGCGTTCTCAAATCGTCCCTTCCGCGATAACGGATCCGGCGATAAGAGCATCACTTTCAAAGGGAACGGGCTGGCTTTGAAAATATTCTTCACTGGCACTGTCATCGAAGCAACGAAGAAACTCATCGCCTATTACGGACATCCGAGTGATACTCCGCCTGATGAATTGTTTGCAAAACCCACATGGACGACCTGGGCGCGCTATAAGTCCGCGATCAATCAGAACGTGGTTATGCAATATGCTGAAGATATCATCAAGCATGACTATCCCTTTAACGTCTTGGAAATTGATGACCGTTGGCAGGTTTTTTATGGCGACCTGCACTTTGATCCGGAGCGTTTTCCAAGCCCCAGGCGAATGATTGACGAACTGCACAAGAAAGGCTTCAAAGTGACCGCGTGGGTAATCCCGTTTATGGACCCCAAGTCACAGGCGTTCGCGGAAAGCGTAAGAAACGAATGGATCGTTCGCAAGCGGGATGGATCAGCATATCTGATTCAATGGTGGCAAGGAAACGGCGGGCTTCTGGACGTGACGAATCCATCAACATTGGATTGGTTCTTCGAGCGGTTGAGAAATCTTCAAGTTCAGACCGGATTAGATGGTTTCAAATTCGACGCAGGCGAAGCCTGTTTTCTTCCCGCCGATGCGGTCACGTATCGAGAGATTCACCCCAATGAATATACTCAAATTTACGTTGATGCTATCGCCAGGCAGTACCGCCTCACCGAAGTCCGTTCAGGTTGGATGAATCAACGCGCACCCATTTTCTTCCGCCAATGGGATAAAACAACTTCGTGGGGTTTAGACAATGGCTTGCATTCTGTATTGACAGGAATCCTGGCGCTAGGATTGGCAGGTTATCCCTTCATTCTGCCCGATATGGTGGGTGGCAACGAATATGATGAAAAGGCTTCAGCCGAAATGATGATTCGCTGGACGCAATTAAACGCACTATTACCAGCGATGCAATTTAGTCTTCCGCCATGGGAATATGGGGAAGAATGCGCTGTTCTCTGCCGGCGTTACGCAGCATTGCACGCTGAATTTGCTCACCGGATTCTTTCATTAGCCCGGGAAACCGTTTCCACGGGAGTTCCCATCATCCGGCCTGTTTTCTGGCTTGCCCCTCAGGATGAAGTTGCCCTCACTTGTGATGATCAATTTCTGCTGGGCAATGATATTTTAGTTGCGCCAATCGTTTGTCCCAATCAATATTTGCGCGATATTTATTTGCCCCCTGGTCACTGGCGTGATCATTGGACAAAAGAACTTTTTAAAGGTGCAGGCGTGCTGAAGCAATATCCTGCGCCGCTTGACCGGTTGCCATTTTTTGAACGGTGTTGATCCTCAGACTGTAGATCGCAGAAGATAAAAGTAACGAACTGCGAATCGAAGAGTATGCTATAGTATCACCAATATTCATGCAGCCGGGAATTACATCCTACCGCTGAAAGCCACTTTGGCTCAACCCGGAAAAGTAATTTCTAGAAATAAATCAATCCGATGCAACAATTTACTGGCGTGCCGGCAAACCTCATCCTGAAGTAATTGAGGAGCACCCATGAAGCCCCCCTCTGTCTTCGACCATTCATACCCTTGTGCACCGAAATAGCGCCGCGATCTGCCGCTTGATCCTGGCAGCGGCCATGTTCACCGGGTTGGTGGGGCGCTGGGCGGCCTGGCCGGTGCGGGCTGAGCCGGCCGGGGACGCACCCCCGCGCCAGCCTCGAGATGGTGCAGGGCGATCGCGAGCTCTCCCGCGCAAACGGTGGCACGTTTCAGGGGATTTTCGACGCCGACGGCACCACCGCGATGCACATGCGAGAGGAATTGCATGACCATACTTGAAATTCACCCCCTCACCCGCCTCAACCCGGAATGCCTGCGCGAGATCATGAGCGGTTATGTGACCACGCAGCGCTACACCGTGCAAAAGCAGGAAGCGGACGCGGCCACCACGATCACGTTGACCCTGCAACCGCTGGCGCAGCCCTGCGCGAAAAACTACTGGGATTGCCTGAGTGAAGACGACCTGAAACGCTACGCCGGCATGCTGTCCGAAGGGTTCTCGCTGGGAGCGTATCGGGACGGCGAATGGGTGGGCGTGGCGCTGGCCGAAGCGCAACCCTGGAATAAACTGCTGAATGTGTGGGAATTGCACGTTCATCCCAAGCAGCGCGGCGCAGGCATCGGCCGCCGGTTGGTGGCTGAGCTGGCCTCCCGTGCCCAAGCCGCCGGGCTGCGCGCGCTGGCAGTGGAAACGCAGAACACCAACGTGGCAGCCATCCGCTTCTACCGCAGTTGCGGCTTTGCCATCGAAGGCATCGACCTTTCATACTATACGAATACTGACGTGGAAAATGGCGAAGTCGCCATCTTCCTGAAGCGGAAATTACCTTGAACCCAATCCCGGACGACCGATTTCTGACCCAGCTTGCCCCCGCGCAAGCGGCGGCTTGCCAGGCGTTTATGATGGAATTCATCGCCGCCGGTGAAAGCGAATACGGCTGGCTGAATGAATACCTGGAAAGCCCCACGTTTTCCGCCTACCTGGATTACCTGGAGCTGTGCGCCATGGGCGAATATAAGCCGGAGATCTACGTTCCCCAGACCACATTTTTCCTGAGCGACCCGCAGGGCCGGCTGCTGGGCATCAGCCGCCTGCGACACCGACTGAACCCCTCCCTGGAGATCGAAGGCGGGCACATCGGCTATGCCGTGCGGCCTTCGGCCCGGCGGCAGGGCTGCGCCACGCGCCTGCTGGCGCTGGTGCTGGGTCAGGCGCGCGGCATCGGGCTGACGCGCGTGCTGGTCACCTGCGACGACGACAACACCGGCTCGGCCCGCACCATCGAAAAGAACGGCGGCCTATTGGAGGATAAACGCACCTCGCCGCATTCGAGCAGGCTGATCCGAAGATACTGGATTGAGCAGGCGTGATTCTGCCCGGAGGGTTTTGATATACTTACCCCATGATCGAGATCACCCCATCGCTCCAGCTCGACGAGAACGAGCTGCAATTTGACTTCATCCGCGCGGCCGGGCCTGGCGGGCAGAATGTCAACAAGGTTGCCACGGCCGCCCAACTGCGCTGGCACCTGCGCGCCACGGCCGCGCTGGCCCTCGATGTCAAAGAACGCCTGATCAAACTGGCCGGCAGCCGTCTGCCCGACGAGCGCGACC
>CALMIB010000040.1 GCA_937863945.1 uncultured Longilinea sp. | reverse complement strand
CGCTAATCGCTATTCAATCTCCCCGCGCAGCCGGCGGGCCAACTCGGCGAAGCGCGCGGAATAGCGCGTCTCCTCCGAGCGCGGGCGCGGCAGGTCAACCGGCAGGTCGCAGGCCACCCGGCCGGGGCGCGCGGTGAGCACCAGCACGCGGTCGGCCAGCAGCAGCGCCTCGCTGATCGAATGCGTCACCATCAGCACGGAAGTGCGCCGTTCCTGCCACAGGTGCAGCAGCTCGGCGCCCATCTTCTCGCGGGTCAACGCGTCCAGCGCGCCGAAGGGCTCATCCAGCAGCAGCAGTTCGGGGTCCTGGATGTAGGCGCGCGCCAGCGCCACACGCTGCGCCATGCCGCCTGAGAGTTCGCGCGGCCAGTTGTGCTCGAAGCCCTGCAAGCCGATCAGCTCCACCAGCTCGGCGGCGCGCGCGTTGGCAACCTGCGCATCCACCCCGGCCAGTTCGAGCGGCAGGGTGATGTTTTGCAGCACGGTGCGCCAGGGCATCAGGTTGGCCTGTTGAAACACCAGCGAAACGCGCGGCTCGCCGGCGAAGTGCAGCTTCACCTCGCCCTCGCTGGGCGGTTGCAGCCCGGCCAGCACGCGTAGCAGGGTGGTTTTGCCGCTGCCCGACGGCCCCAGCACGCACAGGAACTCCTGCTCGTGCAGGTCGAAGTGGATGCCGCGCAGCGCCTGCAGCCCGCCCTTGTCATCTTCAAAGGTCACGCTCAGGTTGCGCACTTCCACTACCGGCGCCGAATCGGCTGAGTCCATCATTTCTCCGGGAGGTAGTCGTTGGTGTAGGCCGCGGCCAGGTCCACCGGCGCTTCGAGCAGGCCCATTTCCAGCAGGATGGCCTGCATGTTCTCCCAGGCCTGCGGGTCGGAGTAGCCCGGGCGGTCGCTCTTCCACAGCTCGATCGAAGCCGCCAGCACCCGTCGCTGGATCTCCTGATCACCCTCGGCCAGGTTGTCGACGTACTTCTTGCAGATCTCGAAGGCCGCGTCGGGGTCGGCGGCGGCAGCTTCGATGCCGCGCAGCAGCGCGCGGACCATCTTGCGCACGCGCTCGGGGTTGTCACGCAGCATCTGCTCGCTGGTGGTCAGGCCATTGCCGACCATGGGCAGGTAGTCGGAGACGCGCAGCACGTCCACGGCGTAGCCGCGCGCTTCAAGCTGCACCGGCTCGTTGGCCACGTAGATCACCGCGGCGTCGTCGTGGTCGGTGGCAATCATTTCGGCCTGGGTGAAGCCGACCACGTCCAGCTCCACGTCGCCTTCCTGCAGCCCGGCCGCGCCCAGCAGCGCGCGCAGCCCGATGTAACTGGCCCCGGCCAGCACCGGCACGGCGATCTTCTTGCCTTTCAGGTCGGCAGGGGTTTGAATGCCGGCCGATTGCTTGGCGACGACACCCACCGGATATTGCTGGTACCAGGCGGCGGTGTAAACCACCGGCAGGCCCTGGGCGCGCGCCAGCAGCACCTGCTCGCCGGAAACGATGGCGAAGTCCAGCCGGCCGGCGCCGATCAGCGCCAGGTTATCGTTCTCCATGCTGTAATCGACCGTCACGTCCAGGCCTTCCTCGCGGAAGTAGCCGTTCTCGATGGCGACGTAAAGCGGGGCAAACTGCACGTTGGGGATGTAGCCCACCGGCAGGCTGACCGGCACGAGCGCCTCGGTGGGCGTCGTCTGCGGCGCGCACGCCGCCAGCAGGGAGAGAAGAAAAAGAGAGAGGACGAGTTTTTTCATAGTCAATGATGAGCCTTTGAGAAAGAAGATGAACCACAGACACAGAGGTCACTGAGAAAAAAATTTTAGAAAGAATGAGAAGAACAAGGGAAATAATATCGGCACTATTTCTTCTCCTGCTCTTTTTCCATGATCTCTCTGTGATCTCTGTGTCACTGTGGTTATTTTGAATTTCGCCATTTTAAGAGGCGCTTTTCCAGCAGCACTACGATGCCGTACAACGACATGGCCATCACCATCAGCGCGAAGATGGCCACGAACACCAGCGCGGTATCGTACTGCCCGCGCCCGATGTTGATGAGAAAACCAAGCCCGCGGTCCGAACTGACGAACTCGCCGACCACCGCGCCGATCACCGAGAGCGTGGCGCCGATGCGCAGCCCGCCCAGCAGCACCGGCAGCGCGGCGGGCAACTCCAGGTGGCGCAGCATCTGCGCTGGCGTGGCGTGCAGCGAGCGCATCAGGTCGCGCAGGTCGTTGGGCACCGCGCGCATGCCCACCAGCGTGTTCACCAGCACCGGGAAGAACACCGTCAGCGCGCAAATCAGCACCTTGGCGAGCAGCCCGGGGAACCAGATGATCAGCAGCGGGGCCACGGCCGCCACCGGCACGGCCTGGCTGGCCACCAGGTAGGGCGAGAGCAGCTTTTCGGCCAGCGGCGAGCGCGAGAGCAGGTAGCCCAGCAGCACGGCCAGGTTGCCGCCCAGCATCAGCCCGGCCAGCACCTCGCCCAGCGTCACCAGCGTGTGACGCAGCAGCGTGCCGTCGGCCAGGGTCTGCGCCAGTTTGTGGGCGAACAGCTCCGGCGGGGGCAAAATGAACACCGGCAGCCCGCCCCAGCGCGCCAGCGCCTCCCACAGCGCCAGCCCGAGCAGAATCGAAACGGGCATCAGCCAGCCGCTGTGCTGGCTTGCCAGCCGCGCCGCCGTTGGTTTGCGTTCCCGTTTCAGACTGATATCCATTGCATTACCTTTGAGAGAAAATTACCACGGAGAAACGGAGGACACGGAGAAGAGAAATATTCCGAAAAAGACAAACCCAAAAGAATTTGGGCTTGAATCTTCGAAAATCGCTCTCCTAATTTTCTTATCTTCATGAATTTCTCCGTGAACTCCATACCCTAACGGGCATAATGTCTCCGTGGTGAATCCTCTTAAAAACAAAACCCCGAAACGCAAAAGGTCTCGGGGCCACGCAAAACAGGTGCAAAATAGCACCAATAAAAAACACCTTCTTATATCCGGACTATACCGTCGACCCTGGAATTTCACCAGATCGTGCGCTTGCGCGCTCGTGGGTTATCACCACCGATCGGGAATTGGGATGAAATCCCTCACCCTGCCCCGAAGGCTCTATG
>CALMIB010000039.1 GCA_937863945.1 uncultured Longilinea sp. | reverse complement strand
TTTCCGATGACGAACTGGCCCTGCGCAGCCGGCAGGATCCGGCGCACTTCGGCGATACCCACCTGGCAGCGCAGTACGGCTCCGGCTATCCCGTCGAGGAAAATGCCGCCACCGTTGCGGCGGTGACGCTGGAAGTTTTGGAAGTGATCAATCTCCCGCAGAGCAGCCTGGCGCACGTCCGCTGGTTGTACCCGGCGGAGCACTGGAACTGGCTGTTGTTCCCAGAACCGGCCGGCGCTACCCGGCCCTGGCGCAGCAGGATGCGCTGGTGGAAACTATCCGCGATTTCACGGTAAACTGCCCGGGCGGCGGCGCATGTTACAGCCATTCAGGCTTCATCGCCTTTGAGCGCATTCCTGAAGGCGCCGCGCGGCTGACCCTGCATGTGCCGGAATTCAATTTAACCTGGGAGCCGGCGCTGCAATTTGATCTCGACCTGGGTGCTGCCCCGGCCGAGGGGGATGTTTTCCCGCTGGATGTGGAACTGCCCCTGCCGGTGGAGGATGAAACCCTGCCGCTGATCGGCGCGCAGATTCAACGGCTGACTGACCTGCCGGATGCGCCGCTCGGCTTGTCCATCCAGCCCGGCGAACCAGCCGCAGGGGGCATGCTCCAGGTTGAAACACTGTGGTTCGAGTCGGAAGGCAAAGTGAACACGCCGTGGACAGTGCGCTGGGACGGCAACCGCGTCCCAACCGGCATCCTTCCCATCACCGCCAGCAGCGCCCAGGGGCGGCTGCGCGGCCCGTGGGTGCTGCCGGTTGTGCTGCAAGCCGCCAGCCAGCCGTAAACGCAGCAGGCCGGCGGCTTTGCTCAACCCAAATGCCCGGTGTCGTTCAGGCGAACCATCACGCGCGCGCCGTACTTGTCCACGCGCAGGTGGGTCAGCGAGCAGGGATCGATGTCCAGGCCGGTCGCGTCGATGCGCGCGTCGTCGAGCTGCCACCACCACTGCACAATCACCGCCAGCACCACGTAATGGCTGACGATGACGGCGCGCTCGGCCGGCAGCGCCTCCATGAACGGCTCGACGCGCTGCCGCACCATGCGCCAGCTTTCACCCCTGGGGTAAGGCACCCAGTCCTGCCAGGGCGCTGAAACCGGCTTGCGCATGGCGCGCGCCTCGTCGCGCGTGCGGTTGGCCGCCGCGCCGTTGTTGATGTCGCGCAGATGCTGCGAAACCACAGGCGCCTGGCCCAATTCCTCCGCAATGATCGCGGCCGTCTGCTGGGAGCGCAGCAGGTCGGAGCAGTAAAATGCAAACGGCGCATCGCCCAGCAGCCCCTTCAACCGCGCGCCCGAGCGGCGCGCCTGCTCGCGCCCCAGCTCGGTCAGCGGCACGTCGGTCCAGCCGCCGGTCAGGTTTCGCACCAGGTGTTCAGCCTCGCCGTGGCGGATGAGAAAGAGTTCTTTCAGGGCAGTCATGGCCATATTG
>CALMIB010000038.1 GCA_937863945.1 uncultured Longilinea sp. | reverse complement strand
GATGATCAAAGATGCCAACGGTCAGCCCTACTGGGTTGAAATCCATTTTCGCTCCGTCTTGATTGGCGGGCAAACGATGATGATGAGCGTCATCCGTGACGTGACGGATCGAAAACGGACCGCAGGCGAATTGCACAACCTATCCACCAAGCTGCACGTGGTCAGCCGGGCAGCGCGCAATATCACCGCCATGATGGATATGCCGGAACTGGCCGACTTGATCACGGATTCGCTGCGCGAGGCGACACTCTGCTACAGCGCCAACGTGTTCATTGCCAGCGACGGGGCGTACCGGTGGGCCGGCGGTGATGGAGGCAATCTAAAGGACACGGCCCCGTTGGATATCCTGATCCAACCCGGCGAAGGCCTGATTGGCGCCTGCGCCCAGCAGGGAAAACCCATCCTTGTGCCAAATGTGACGGTCGATGACCGCTACATCCTCTGGGAAATATTCCCGGAAACTCAATCTGAACTGGTTGTCCCGGTTAAATTGGGCGATCAGGTGGTTGCCGTTGTCGACCTGCAATCCCTAGAGGAGCAGGGTTTTGATAAATCAGATCTGGATGTGGCCGCTGTGCTTGCGGATCAAATGGCCGTGGCGCTTGAAAACATCCGTCTTTTCGAGGATACGCGCCTGCGGGCGCACGAGATGGAAATGCTGGTGCAAATGACCACCGATCTGCGCGCCGCGTTGACCCGGGCTGAAGTGATTCCAATGGTGTTGAACAGCCTGATGAAGCTGTTTCGAGCTGACAGCGCTTTGATCACGCTGAAGGACCCGCTTTCGGGCGAGCAGGTGGCGGAGGCCAGCCGCGGAACCTGGCTGGCGCTTTCTGGACGGCGTTTTTCGGCTGAGAAGGGCATTTTTGGGCAGGTCGCCACCTCCGGCACTTCCATTTTGAACAATGATCTGGCAAATACAAAACTGGAGGAATCGCCGCGCCTGACTTCGGGGTTGCAATCGTTGGCATGCGTGCCGCTGATCGCCCAGGAGCACACCATTGGCACCCTGGCTATTGGGCGGAATCAACCCATCACCGGCAATGAATTGCATATCCTGGAAACCTGCGCGGACATTGTGGCCGGATCCATCCAACGCGCCAACCTCTTTGAGCAAACCGAAAAGCGTTTGCGCCAGGTGCAAAGTTTGCGCACCATCGATATGGCCATCACGGCGGATATGAGCCTGCGCGTGACGCTGCACATCATCCTGGATCAGGTCATGATCCAGTTGCGCGTTGACGCCGCGGATATTCTGCTCTATCAGCCGGAAACACAGCGGCTGGAATATACCGCCGGGTTAGGTTTCCGCTCCCGGGCGGTTCCGCGGCAGAGTTACCGGATGGGGGAAGAAATTGCCGGAAAGGTGGCAGAGGAACGCCGCACGATCAGCGTTATGAACTTCCTGGCCGCCGACGCGGCGTTTGCGCGCTCGGATTTTATGGCAGAGGAAGGCATACAGGCTTACCTTGGCCTGCCGATGGTGGCCAAGGGGCAATTGATGGGCGTGCTGGAGATCTTCCACCGCTCGCCGTTGAACCCGGAATACGAATGGCTGCAATTGATGGACGCGCTTTCGGTGCAGGCGGCAATTGCAATCAATAACTCCGCGCTGTTTGAGAATTTGCAATTGAGAAACCAGGAACTGGTGCAGGCTTATGACACCACCCTGGAAGGTTGGGCACGGGCTCTGGAATTGCGCGACCGCGAGACGGAAGGGCATTCGCGGCGTGTGACTACCATGACCATGAACCTGGCCCGTTTGATGGGCTTTAGCGATGAACAACTGGTGCATGTTCGCCGGGGCGCGCTGCTGCACGATATCGGCAAGATGGGCATTCCGGACAGCATTCTTTTTAAACCCGGGCTGCTGGACGAAAATGAGTGGGAGATCATGCGCCAGCACCCCGTGCATGCCTACCAACTGCTCTCACCGATCGATTACCTTCGGCCAGCCCTGGAAATTCCATACAGCCATCATGAACGCTGGGACGGAACCGGTTATCCACTCGGCCTGAAAGGCGAGGAGATTCCCCTCTCAGCGCGGATTTTCTCAGTGGTGGATATCTGGGATGCGTTGATCTCCGACCGGCCTTATCAGGCGGCGTGGGAGGAGCAGAGAATCCGCGACTATATTCAAGAGCTGGCCGGCAAGCAATTGGATCCGAAGGTGGTCAAGGCATTCCTTGAAATGCTCGACCAGATGGAGCAACAAAAAGGAAAATAAGCCAGCGGCCGGTCAGGAACCGCTGTTTATTTACTTATCGCGGCGGCCCTTGAAAACCAGCCGAATGGGTGTGCCGGTGAACGGATAGGATTGCCGGAAGCGATTCTCCAGGAAGCGCGTGTAGGTGAAATGCACCAGCTTCGGGTCGTTCACATAGATCAGGAAGGTGGGTGGATCACTGCGCACCTGGGTGCCGTAGAAGATATTCAAGGAGCGGCCGGATTTTGTCGTGGGCGAATGAGCTTCCTTCGCTTCCTGCAAAATGCGGTTGATCTGGCTGGTGGTCAGGCGGGCCAGGCGTTCTTCCTGGACGTGCAGCGCGGTCGGCAGCACCTGGTCGACGCGCTGGCCGGTTTTCGCAGATATGAACAGCACCGGCACATAGGGCATGAAGTTTAATTCACGGCGCAGATGCTCGGTATAGGATTGCATGGTGAAGCTGTCCTTGGTGACGGCATCCCATTTGTTCACAATCACCACGGCGCTCTTCATCGCCTCGAGAATGAACCCGGCGATGTGCGTATCCTGGGCGGTGATGCCTGCGGTGGCGTCCAGCACCAGCAGCGACACATCGGCCCGCTCGATGGCGCGCAGCGAGCGAACCACGCTGTATTTTTCCACGCCCGGTTCGATCTTTCCGCGGCGGCGGATGCCGGCCGTGTCGATCAGGGTGACGGGCAAACCATTCACGTCGATATGCGTGTCCACCGAATCGCGCGTGGTGCCGGGTATGTCGCTGACGATCGATCGTTCCTGGCCCACCAGGCGGTTGAGCAGGCTGGATTTGCCCACATTGGGCTTGCCAACGATGGCGATCTTGATGGAATCGTCATCTTCGTCTTCAACCTGCTCCGGGAAAGCGGTTAACAATGCATCCAAAAGGTCGCCGGTGCCGGTGCCGTGCAGCGCGGAAATGGGATAGGGATCGCCCATGCCCAATTCGAAGAATTGCGGCGCCTGGTTGCGATACCGCTCGCTGTCGGCCTTGTTGACCACCAGCAGCACGGGCGGGTAGGGTTTGCCGTCCACGATTTTCTGGTTGCGGCGCAGGATCTGGGCCACTTCCTGGTCGGCCGGCGTGACGCCGCTGATGGCGTCAACGATGAACAGGACAACATCCGCATCCTGAATGGCGATCTGGGCCTGGGTGCGGATTTGCTCGATAAAATCGGCCGAACCGACTGAAAGCGGTTCGCCCTGTTTGGTCGAGGACGGATCAATGCCACCTGTGTCGATCAAATCGAAAACAACATTCAGCCATTCCCCCTGACCGAAAAGGCGGTCGCGCGTGGTGCCGGGGGTATCGTCCACAATGGCCAGCGGTTCGCCCACTAGCCGGTTGAATATGGTGCTTTTGCCGACATTGGGTCGTCCGACCAATGCTACGACGGGTTTACTCATGATTTCCTGCTTTCATCAACGCCCTGAAGTGGGTGTGGGCGCAAAGGTGATCAATACTTCAATGCTGCCTGGAAGCACCGATTCTACCTTAATTTCGTCGATTGAAATTTCGATCTTCGGTTCCAGTTGGTAAACTCCCCGTCCCAGCCCGGTGACGTCGATGCTGATGGTCACGTCGCCGGCTTTAAGCGCATCCAACAGGGGCAGTGGGCCGGAAAGGATGAGATCGATGGTATCGGGTGAGAGCGTGGCAGCCAGGTTGGGGGCCAGCCCGACAACGGTGATTTCCTGGTTGGCCAGGGGCAGGCTGCTTTGAATGGCGGCAATG
>CALMIB010000037.1 GCA_937863945.1 uncultured Longilinea sp. | reverse complement strand
CCGGCGGTTTTGAGCTGGCGGATGAACGCGACAATTCGCGCATGATCGTTGCGGGTGCCGCGGTTGCGCTGCTGTTCGGCGCGCTGGCATTATTTCTGAAATGACCGCGCTGGATACATTCGTTCAATTCCTGCGCGCCAATCCGCTCATGCTGCTGTTTTTGGTGGCAGCCATCGGATACCCTTTGGGCCGCCTGCGCGTCGGCGGGGCCAGCCTGGGCGTGGCGGCAGTGCTGTTCGTTGGTCTGGCTTTTGGCGCGCTGGACCCGAATCTTAAATTGCCAGATGTGGTGTACAACCTTGGTTTGGTGCTGTTTGTTTATACACTCGGCCTGAGCAGCGGATCGGTCTTTTTTGGATCGATGCGCCGGCAGGGATTGAAGAGCAATTTACTGGTGCTGGGCATGTTGCTTTTTGCGGGCGGGTTGGCAGCCGCGGCCAAGTTGCTGTTCAATCTCAAAGCCACCATGACGGCCGGTATGTTCGCCGGCAGCCTGACCAACACCCCCGCGCTGGCCGGTGTGATTGAGCACGTGAGCGCCAGCGCGCCGGCTGCGTTAATGGAGCAGATGACGGCCGAACCCGTGATTGCCTACTCGCTGACTTACCCGATGGGTGTGCTGGGCATGTTGCTGGTGATTTACGTCCTGCAGCGCGTATGGAAGGTGGATTACCGCGCCGAGTTGGAGCAGGCGCGCGAGTTCGGCGTGGCGCAGGAACCCCTGCAAAACATCACCCTGCGCGTGCAGAACGACCAGGATTTGACGGTTGCCGAACTGGTCGGCAGGCACGGATGGGATGTGATTTTCAGCCGGCTCAAGCACGGGGGGCAGACCCGTCTGGTCAGCGGGCAGGACCGCCTGATGGCTGGCGATTTGCTCAGCGTGGTGGGGCGGCGGGATGAATTAGAGCGCGTGGCTGCCGTGCTGGGACATGCGCTGGACGATCACCTGGAATTTGACGTGAGCGTCTATGACAAACGCCGCATCTTCATCTCCAACCCGGCGGTGGCCGGGCGCAGGCTGCGCGATTTGCGCCTGGGCGAACGCTATGGCGCGATCGTCAGCCGGGTGCGGCGCGGCGACCTGGAGATTCTGCCGCACGGCGACACCGTGCTGGCGCTGGGCGACCAGGTGCGCGTATTGGCTCCGCACGATCAGCTCGGCCAGGTGGCCAGTTTCTTCGGTGATTCCTACCGCGCGGTCAGCGAAATCGACGTGCTGGCTTTTGGCCTGGGCGCCGCGCTGGGGCTGCTGGTGGGCATGATCCCCATTCCGCTGCCCGGCGGAATGACGCTGCGCCTGGGAAACGCGGGGGGCACGCTGCTGGTGGCACTGGTGCTGGGCGCGCTGGGCCGCACCGGCCCGATCGTCTGGGAAATGCCCTACAGCGCCAACCTGACGCTGCGCCAGGTGGGGCTGGTTTTCTTCCTGGCAGGCATCGGCACGCGCGCCGGTTATGCTTTCTTCTCCACGCTCCGGCAGGGTGATGGCTGGCTGGTGCTGGCCGCCGGCGCCGGGTTGACCTGCATCATCGCGCTGACGACGTTGTGGGTGGGATATAAATGGATGCACATCCCGATGGGCATGCTGGTGGGCGTGCTGGCTGGGTTGCAGACCCAGCCGGCCGTGCTGGGTTTTGGGCTGGAGCAGAGTGGCAACGATCTGCCCAATATTGGCTATGCCACCGTCTATCCGCTTGCGATGATTGGCAAAATTTTACTGGCTCAGGTGCTGCTGATCCTGTTTCTGTAGGCGGCGCGCGGGTCACGTGACCGGCATGCCCGGTATGACTGAGAACACCCCGGAGATGTGATTCCGGGGTGATGGTTTTGATCCCTCCGATGGTTAGAATAATTTCCACGAAGGAGATCAACATTATGAGTATTGAGGTGATAGCAACATTCCCCAAACAGGATGCGCCTGCCGCGCCGCCTTCCCCCGCGTCCGTACCGGACGCACCGGCGCTGCCGACGATGAAAGCCTTGAACCGGCTGCTGGCGCCCTACCAGCACGCCGATACGCGCAAAGCGCTCTGGCAGTTGGCCAACACACTGCTGCCTTTCCTGGGTCTGCTGTATTTGATGATTCGCAGCCTGGAGGTTTCCTACTGGCTCACGCTGGCGCTGGCGCTGCCCACGGCCGGGTTCATGGTGCGGCTGTTCATTTTCTTTCACGATTGCGGGCACAACTCGTTCTTTCCCTCGCGCCAGGCGAATAAGATCGTTGGATTCCTGCTGGGGGTGCTGGTTTGGACGCCAAGCGAACACTGGTGGCACGCGCACGCCGTCCATCATGCCACCAGCGGCAACCTGGATAAACGCGGCACCGGCGACGTGACTACGCTGACCGTGGAAGAGTACCGCGCCCTGCCGCTGACCCAGCGCATCGGCTACCAGCTCTTCCGCTTTCCATTGATCATGTTCGGGTTGGGGCCAATTTATACGTTCGTGCTGCTGAACCGCCTGCCGTTTCCGCGGTTTGGGCGCAAGGAAATGCTGAATGTGATTTGGACCAACCTGGGCATCGCGGCGGTGGCGGTGGCGGGCAGCCTGCTGGCCGGCAGTTTTTGGAACTTTGCGCTGGTGTTCCTGCCGGTCATCTGGATGGCGGGCATGGGCGGTATCTGGCTGTTTTACGTGCAGCACCAGTTTGATGGCGTCTATTGGGCTCGCGACAAAGAATGGGATTACGTGGCTTCGGCGCTGCTGGGCGCTTCGTATTATCAATTGCCGCGCGTCCTGCAGTGGTTTTCGGGCAATATTGGCTTTCACCAGATCCACCATCTCAGCCCGCGCATCCCCAATTACAATCTGGAAGCCTGCTACCGCGAAAACCCGCTGATCCAGCAGCATTCACAGGTGATCACGTTTGGGGCGGGGCTGCGCACGGCGCGCCTGGCGCTGATCGACGAGCGCAACCGCGGGCGCATGTTGAGTTTTCACGATCTGCTGTAGCTGCTCCACAGGAAAATAAAAACAGGGCTGCGAAGCTTTCTCCGCGGCCCGGTTTGTGAATGTCTGGCGCTGTGAACCGCCGTGCCGGCGGCTGGCTATTTACTCGATAAAAACTTCGACGTGTTCGCCGTCCTCTTCATCAAAGACGTCAACGATTTGGCCGGTTTCACCTGAGTTGATGAAGGTCATCAATTCGTTGATATCCAGGCCTTCCACCTCGGGCGAAAAGCGCATGCCCATCTTCACACCGGCCGAGACCATGTTGAGCGGCAGGCGCACGTTGACGCGGGTCTTGCCGTTGTTGGTGTCGGTGACGCGCACGCGGAACCATTTGCCGGGCCGGCCGGGCAAGTCAATGGCCGCCGGGGTTTTCTGTGGAGGGGGCGCAGGGGTCTCTTCGAGCGCTTCGAGGATTTGGGCGGCTTCGCTGGCGGTGATTTTCCCTTCCTGGAGCATCTTTAAAACACGCAGCCGTTCTTCTGTCTGTACCATGAGATTATCCCTTCCTTTCTGAGGAATTGGCATCCATACCGGCGGGTTCGCTTTTCTTGACGCCCCGAAGCTGTTGTTGCGCTTCTTCAGAGGAGATCTTGCCCTGGGCGAGTTCGTCGAGAATGCGCAGGCGGTCCTCTGCGCTCAGGCGCACAACCTGCGGCTGGGGTTCTTCGCGTCCGGGCTCAAAGCCCAGCGTGCGAATGACATCATTCAGGCGGTTGCGCAGGGTGGGGTAAGAGAGATTAAGCTCTTCTTCCATGCGGTTGAAGCGCCCTTCGCAACGGACGAAGGTGAGCGTAAACTGCAACTGCTCGGGAGAAAGGTTGGCAAAGGGATTGCGCCCCGGGCTGAAGTGGCCTTCGATGGTGGTGTCGCATTGCGGGCAGTACAGGCGGGTGACGGCGAGTTCGCCATTGCAGATGGGACATTTGATGGGTAATTGATTCATCGGATCTCCGTTTTCTTTTCAGCAATTCCCCGGAATGCGTAGAGGTTGGCCTTCCGGTTTCTTGTCCTGGGACGAACCGCCAGCAGTTGGGTGGGTGGTTGCCTTGTGATAATCGTAGCACGAATTTTAAAAAAGTCAATATGATAATTGAATATAATTCAATAATTTGTAATATAGTTAAATATTATTTATATGCAACTTTGATTTATTGTCGGATGGTGAATAAAAACCAATTGCCCTTGCGTTGTGACGCGTTGCCGGGGGCGCGATCGTAATAGATCTCGAAAATCCGGCCGTCCTGCACGCGGACGCGGAAAAAGAAACGCCCCACGCCCCACGATCCGGTGCGGCTGGCGCGGCTGGCGTGTTCGGGGGCCATGTTGCGGGCCATGCGTCCGCGCCTGCGGTAATCCTGCCATTCGGCCAGCATTTCCACGATCCTGAATTCCTCGTTTCGCCAGCGAAATCCCTGCGGGCAGGCCGGCTTTTTTTCAAGCAGCGGCGGTTGATCGAAGCGGGGTTCGATCGGTTCGTCGACAAAGCGCGCGGGTAGCTCATTCATGCTTTTATTGTAAAAGATATATTGGCTTTTATGCATCGCTGGAATTTTTAAGGTTCAAGCAGGAATCCAGGGCATGATTGGCGTTTGGGTGAAAACCTCTTGTGATATACTTTTAGCCGAATTACCATTTTAGTTTCTTATGAAGATGACCAATACGGATGGATCGTATGAAAACATTGATTTTGATGCGTCACGCCAAGTCCAGTTGGAAGCATCCTGAATTGAAGGATCATGAGCGTGGTTTGAATAAGCGCGGCAAGAAAGAAGCCCCGCAGATGGGCATCCTGCTCAAAGATAATGAACTGGTGCCACAGCGGATTCTAACCTCCACCGCTGAACGGTCGCGCATGACCGCGCAGGCGGTGGTGGAGGCCATGCACTACACCGGCGATGTTTCCTACCTCGATGCGCTTTACATGGCCGAACCGGAAATCTATCTTGAACTGCTTTCGCTGATGCCTGACGATGTGGAACGCATTCTCGTCATCGGGCATAATCCCGGCCTGGAGGGACTGCTTCAGATCCTCTCCGGGAGGGTTGAATCACTGCCGACCTCTGCGGTGGCTTATCTATCGCTGCCCATCCGCTCATGGAAAGAGGTTCGCGATCACGAGGAGGCTGGCGAATTAGTGGCGCTGTGGACGCCGCATGATGTGAAGGACGAGAAGGAAGCTAATCCCGAAAAAGAAGACAAGCCCAAAAAAGAAGAAAAAGCTGTTAAAGAAAAGAAGGATGCGAAGGCAAAAAGCGCTTCGAAAAAATAGTTTCAATTTTCCAGGGGCTGGTACCAAATGAACCCGCAGTTGCCCTCTGGGAAGCGCGGAAAGGGGTAAGTTGGATGGATCATATTCAAGGTAGCCAGTTCGAGGAACAGGTGTTAAAGTCCAGCCTGCCTGTGATGGTTGAATTTGGCGCGGCCTGGTGCGGGCCCTGCCGGCGCATGGAGCCGGAATTGGAAAAACTGGCTTTGAAGTGGAAAGACCGCATGCGCCTGGTGCACATGGACGTGGACGAAGACAGCGCCCTGGCCATGCGACTGAACGTCATGAGCGTTCCGACCGTAATTCTCTTCGTTGACGGTGAAATCAGGCAGCGCGCCATGGGCTACCAGCCCCTCGAGCGGCTGGTCGAGAAGTTTGAATCCTATCTTTAATGGTTTACAAATCGGGGCTGACGGTTAAGGACCTCGATTTTCATTTTAACCCGCAGGTGATGGCATGAAATCCGTCGAAAGAAGACCTTTTGGGCTGTGGGACAGTCCCATCAGCGCGCAGGCGCGCGCCGGACGGACCCGCTGGATGGATGTGCGTTGGGACGAGCGCACGGGCGACCTGGCCTGGCTGGAGCGCGGCGCGCAAGGCACCCGCTTGATGGCCCACCTGGCAGACGGCACGCGGCTTGCGTTGACCGAATCTTACGAGATCAGTGGCGGTGAAGCCTACGGCGGGGGCGAGTTCGACTTGCTGGGCGGAACGGTGATCTTTGTTGAGCGCGGGCGGCAGTTGCACCGGCTTGAAATGAATGGCGGCGCCGCGCGGCCGATTACGCCGCCGTTTGACGGCGCGGCTTCGCCGGCGATTTCACCGGACGGGCGCTGGGTTGTTTTTGTCGCCAGCCGGGGCGAGGATTGCGGGCTTTACCTGGTTGATTCGCACGGCGCGCAACCACCGGTCAACCTGGCCCGGGGCGCCGATTTCTACATGGACCCGGTCTGGCATCCGCAGGGGATGCGCCTGGCCTGGATGGAATGGGACCACCCGGACATGCCCTGGGACGGCGCGCGCATCCGCCTGGCGGACCTGGCCGGCGACCCGCCCAGCATCGTCCGGTCGAACGTTGTGCTGGGCGGAGCGGACTCTCCGGCCTCGCAGCCGGCTTTTTCGCCGGACGGGCGCTGGTTGAGCTGCCTGGCGGGCGACGGCGAGTGGGACCAACTGGCGCTGATCTCGCTGGAGCACGGCGGCCGGCGCGCGCTGGTGGGGGGCGATGGCGTGGCACTGGCGCCGCCGGCCTGGGTGCAGGGCATTCGCACCTACGGCTGGCGCGGCGACAGCCAACGGATCGACTACCTGTGCAACCAGGAAGGCGTAAGCGGCCTGTTTTCGGTTGACCTGAATGGCCGCAGCCAACCTGCCAGCCTGGGAGCGTTCAGTTGGGCGGCGCAGATGGCCGTCTCGCCGTTGGATGGGCAAATCGCGCTGATCGCCTCCGGGCCGGCGCAGCCGCCCTGCCTGGCGCGCCTGGGCTCGCACGGGCTGTCGATTGAAGGCGGCAGCGGCACGGAGGAAGTGCCGGCGGCGTATTTTTCGGTTGCGCAGCCGCTGCGCTGGCCCGCCGAAGACGGTGCGGTGATCCACGGCCTGTATTACCCGCCGACCAACCCGGACTTCGCCTGGCAGGGGTTGCCGCCGGCGGTGATACGGGTGCATTCCGGGCCGACCATGCAGGCCGTGGCGGAATTCAATGAGGAAGCGCAGTACTTCACCTCGCGCGGTTACGCCTGGCTTGAGTTGAACTACCGCGGCAGCACGGGGTACGGGCGCTCGTACCGGCGCGCGCTGAACGGCCGCTGGGGCGAGCTGGACGTGCTGGACACGGTTTCGGCGGCGGACGGTCTGGCCGCCGCGGGTCTGGCGGACGGCCGGCGGTTGGCGCTGTACGGCTCGAGCGCAGGCGGCTACACCGTGCTCAACACGCTCATCCGCCATCCGGGCAAATTCCGCGCTGGCATCGACGCCTATGGGGTCAGCAACCTGTTCAAACTGGACGAGGACACGCACAAATTTGAGCGGTACGCCAACGCGCGCCTGATTGGCCCGCTGCCGCAGGCCGGACAAAAATACCGCGACTGGTCGCCGGAGTTTCACGCCGATGCGATCCGCGACCCGCTGGCGATCTTCCAGGGCGAGGATGACCCGGTGGTGCCGCGAAGCCAATCGGATGCGATTGCCGCCGCGCTTCAGCGCAATGGGATCCCGCACCTGTACCGGGTCTATCCCGGCGAGGGGCACCGCTTTCGCAAGAGCGAGACGCGGCTGGATTTCATCCTGAGCATGGAACAGTTCCTGGCGGAGTACGTGCTCCCGGAAAAATAGCGGCAAATTACCCGGATGGTTGGGTTGATGCTCCCCCCGGTCAAAGCGGGGGATGGTTATTTTATTTTCGTTATTCGGTTTTCTCTTCTTGCAGGTGAACCCCGGCCAACTGCTCGAGGATGGCGATCACGGCTGAATTGTCCAGGTCGCCCATGCCCAACGTGGACATGGCATTGAAGAGTTGCGCGTTGACTGCGGTTGCCGGCAGCGCCACGCCGTATTCGCGCGCTGTATCGAGGACGATGTTGAGGTCTTTGGCCTGCATGCGCGCCTTGAAGCCCGGCTGGCGGTTGCCGGCAAACAGGCGCGGAGGCTTCACGTCCAGCGTCCAGCACTGGGCAGCGCCGCCGCGGATGGCCTGGATCACCTTGACCGGGTCGGCGCCGGATTTTTGTGCCAGCACCAGCAGCTCGCCCATTGCCACCATCTGCGCGGCGACCATAATCTGATTGGCGGCTTTGGCTACCTGGCCGCTGCCGGAATCGCCAACATGGGTAATGATCTTGCCCATCACCTCGAAGATCGGGCGCACGGTTTCCAGCGCGTTGGCCGGGCCGCCGACCATGATGGCCAGCGTGCCGTTGCGCGCGCCGATGTCGCCGCCGCTGACGGGCGCATCCAATGATGCCGCGCCAACTTCGGCCAGCCGGCGGGCCACTTCGCGCGCCGTGGCCGGCTTGATGGTCGAGTTGTCCACCCAGATCAGGCCGGGGTGCGCGCCCTGCAGGATGCCAT
>CALMIB010000036.1 GCA_937863945.1 uncultured Longilinea sp. | reverse complement strand
AGGAACTGGACTACTTCGCATTGCTGAAAGGACTACGCTCGGAAGTTGCACGCCGAAAAGAGGTGGCGTATCTTCTCGAGCAGGTTGGATTGGTTGAACAACACCGGCTACGAATTAAGGATCTGTCCGGTGGTCAGAAGCGCAGATTGGGGATTGCAGTGTCATTAATCGGACAGCCCCATCTTTTAATCGTCGATGAGCCTACGGCAGGTCTGGATCCAGCAGAACGCGTACGGTTCCGCAACCTGCTATCCGAATTGGGGGCCGAAGGCAGGGTGGTCATACTATCCACTCATATCGTGGATGATATTGCTCAGACGTGCCGGGAATTGATTGTGATCCAATCCGGTACCATTCTTTTTCAGGGCAGTGTCGCAATTTTGACAAAGTATGCGCAAGGGCAGGTATGGGTCACTACAAACGCTGACGAGATAGCCGGGCTTGATCCAAGCCGGCTTGTTTCTTCATGCCAGAAGGAAGATGGCACGGAAACGCGATTCATCGGACAATCTACCCCGCTCGCACGCACTGTTCAACCAACTTTGGAGGATGCTTATCTTCTACTCATCCATAATCTTTTACGGCCAGACTTCTGATCGTATCAGCCCGAGTCCCCCAGGCCGCAATCGATAAAACGCATACGCAGCCACACCCAAACCGGCATGACTTTTATATCCAGGGTCTTTTCGGGTTTGCTCAAGGAAATTTCCACCGCTTGATACGAAGACCGTATTTCCGCGCCGCACGTTCACTCGAACGTACCCGCACGCCATTTCCTGACGTGGCACCGCCTGAACTCCCCAGATCCATACCCGTTGCGGTACGGATCTTTTTGTTGTGACCTGGCAAATCGGTTGAATCCGCCAGAACGGCGATTCTTCGAGTATACTTTGACCGTTCCCGTACGGTTTTTCATCCTATATTCATCTTTCGGGCTTTCTGGCAAATCAGTTGTCCATTTTCGGTGTTTAATCATTAATTCCATTCAAAAGGATTTATTCTGTGACGATGAAACCCATGTTGGTTTACAACCCGACCGCCGGCAAAGGCAACGCCGGAAAGAATCTTTCTAAAGTGCAGGCTTTGCTCGGCGAGCGCGGCTTTGACGCCGACCTGGTGCTGACCGACGGCGTGGGGCACGCGCGCCGGCTGGGCGAGCAGGCGGTGGAAGCCGGCTGCGACCTGCTGGTGGCGGCGGGCGGCGACGGCACGGTCAACGAGGCCATCAACGGGCTGATGTGCCCGGCGCTCAACGGCCGCAAACGCCCCGCGCTGGGCGTGCTGCCGGTGGGCCGCGGCAACGATTTCGCCTTCGGCATGGGTATCCCGCATGAGCTGACCGCGGCCTGCGATACCCTCACCGGCGGGCAGCGCCGGCGCATCGACATCGGGCGCGTCACCGGCGGCGATTACCCCGAGGGGCGCTACTTTGGCAACGGCGTGGGGCTGGGCTTCGACACCGTGGTGGGCTTCGAGGCCGCCAAAATCAAGTGGCTGCAGGGCTCGGCCTCCTACCTGGTGGCGGTCATCCGCACCATTTTCAAGTACGCCAAAGCGCCGGTCTACGAAATCACGCTCGACGACGGCGTGCTCCAGCAGCCTTTCCTGATGGTTTCGGTGATGAACGGGCGGCGCATGGGCGGCGCGTTCATGATGGCGCCGGAGGGCAACCCCTCCGATCGCTTCTTTGACCTGTGCCTGGCGGGCGAGGTGGGCCAGTTGCGCATCCTGCCGCTGGCGGCCACCTTCATCAGCGGCACCCAGGCCAACGACCCGGCGGTGAGCATGCGCCGCTCCACCAGGATCACCGTGCGCGCCATCCAGGGCGGCATCCCGGCGCACGCCGACGGCGAAACCATTTGCACCAACGGCGACCTGCTCACCATCGAGATTTTGCCCGAGGCGCTGGACGTGTTGACGAACATCAATTAAGCTAAAATAACGTTTAAATTCGATGAAACCTGGTTATCACGCAGTCAACGCAGTCATCCGCGCGTTTTTCTCGCTTCTTTGCCGCGTCGAAGGCAGCCAGCTTGCGCGCATCCCGAAACAGGGACCGGCCATCCTGGCGGCCAACCACATCAACTTTCTCGAGTCGCCCATCATGGTCACCTGGCTGGATAACCCGGCCGTCACCGGCATCGCCAAGCGCGAGAGCTGGAAGAACCCGCTGTTTTATTTCCTGTTCAACCTGTGGGAAATCATCCCGATCGACCGCGGGCTGGTGGATCGCGACGCCTTCAACATGGCGTACGAGGCGCTCAGGCAGGGCAAGCTGCTGGCGGTTTCGCCGGAGGGCACGCGCAGCAAGACCGGCCAACTGCTGAAGGCCAAACCGGGTGTTTCGGTGATCGCCGCGCGCAGCGGCGCGCCCATCATACCGGTGGCGATGTGGGGCCACGAGAATTTCTGGGGCAACCTCAAACGCCTGCGCCGCACGCCGGTGCACATCGAGGTGGGTCAACCCTTCCGGCTGACCGCCGCGGCGGCCGGGCTTTCGCGCGACGTGCGCGAGGCCGTGACCGACGAGATCATGTACAAGCTCGCCGAACTGCTGCCCGAGCGCTACCGCGGGGAATACGCGTTCGACGCGCCGGTGGAATACAGGTTTTTGGTTCCGGTCCCCAACCCTGGATAGCGCCGGCTTTCGCCCCTTCGGGTGCAAGCCAGTCGCTTTCTGAAGATATTGATGGCGCCGGTCTCCAGACCGAGCGCCTCTTCATCGTCGCTATCTCTGCCCGCGCGGTGAACCTGTTTCCCGCTCCCCATGATAAAATTTCCCTGTACCCCGCATTCGCAGGAGCGACTTCGCATGAGCAAACCCATCCTCGTCGTCGGCAGCCTCAACATGGACCTGGTGGTGAGCGTTCCGCGCCACCCGCGCCCGGGCGAAACCCTGCTGGGCGGCGCCTTCCACACCTTCCCGGGCGGCAAGGGCGCCAACCAGGCCGTGGCCGCCGCCCGCCTGGGTAAACCGGTGCGCATGATCGGCCGGGTGGGCGCGGATAAATTTGGCGATGCGCTGCTGGCGACGTTGCAAAACGACGGCGTGGACACGCGCTTCGTGCAACAGGATGCCCAGGCTGCCAGCGGCGTGGCCCTGATCACCGTCAGCGCGGACGGGCAGAACACCATCGTGGTGGCGGCGGGCGCCAACGGCTGCCTGAGCGCGCAGGATGTGGCCGCCGCGGAGGAGGCCTTTATCGATGCCGGCGCGGTGGTGCTGCAGCTCGAAATTCCGCTGCCGGCGGTGGAGGCGGCCGCCCGCCTGGGACGCAAACACGGCGCGGCGGTGGTGCTCAACCCGGCCCCCGCGCAGCCGCTCAGCCCCGAACTGCTCGCGCTAACCGATTACCTGGTACCCAACCAGACCGAACTGGAACTGCTTTCC
>CALMIB010000035.1 GCA_937863945.1 uncultured Longilinea sp. | reverse complement strand
CGCCTTGGATCCGGTTGGCCGTTTTTTAAACCGGCTTGGTTTGATGCCCAATGTTGTCACCCTCCTGGGTTTGATCGGCAACATGGTGGGCGCGTATCTGTTGGCCATTGGTCAAATTTCCTGGGGCGGGGTTGTCATCCTGCTGATGGGGCCCATCGATGCGCTGGACGGCACTATGGCGCGGTTGCGCGGCCAACCCTCCCGGTTTGGGGCGTTCGTAGATTCGGTGACCGATCGGTATTCAGAACTGGTAATCCTGCTGGGCTTGCTGATCTATTATCTGCGGGGCGGCCAGGATGTTTACGCTGCGCTGGTTTACCTGGCGGCTGCCGGTTCGGTGCTGGTCTCTTATGTTAAGGCGCGGGCTGAAGCATTGAATTTTGAAGCCAAGGTTGGGCTGTTGACAAGGGTTGAGCGCTACCTGGTAACGGCGCCCTGTCTGGTTTTTAATATTCCACACGTGGCCGTTATTATCCTGGCGGTGCTGGGCAATTTCACGGCCATCCAGCGCATCCTAGCTGTACGCAAACAGGCTTACCAACAAGGCGCAATTCATCAGTAATTAATCTTCATCGCGTACCATTCATCCGGTACGCAATTGATTAAAGGAGTAGCCATGGTCCCCGACGGTTTTTATATTGGAACGTTTAAGATCTATTTTTATGCTCTGGCAATCTTAACCGGTGTGCTTCTGGCAGCCTGGCTGTCTTCGGTGCAGGCCAAAAAACGGGGGATTAATCCCGATTACGTCTGGGACATGTTGCCCTGGCTGCTGATCGCCGGCATCCTCGGCGCGCGCATCTGGCATATTTTGACGCCGCCCCAATCGATGGTCGATCAAGGCATCACCACATATTATTACCTGACACACCCGATCGAGATGCTGAAATTCCGCAACGGTGGGTTGGGCATTCCGGGCGGCATCATCGGTGGCGCCATCGCGCTTTTCTTTTACGCCCGCAAACGCAAGGTCAGTTTTGCGGTCTGGGCGGATATCATTGCGCCAGGGCTGGCGCTGGCGCAGGCGATGGGACGTTGGGGCAACTTTTTTAACCAGGAAGTTTACGGTGCGCCAACGAACCTGCCCTGGAAACTGTTTATCGATCCATCGCGGCGTTTGCCCGAATATGCGGATGTAGCCTATTATCATCCCCTGTTCCTCTATGAGATGATTTATAACCTGCTCAATATGGCATTGCTGCTGTGGATTGGCAATCGCTTTGCCAATCGGTTGAAGAACGGCGATATATTCCTGGTTTACCTGATTGTTTACCCGGTCGGTAGGTTCTTCCTGGAATATTTGCGTTTGGATCCTTCTCCCCTGGGCACGCTCAATGTCAACCAGACCCTTATGGGCATCATTGCTCTATGTGCCGCCGCAGCGCTGGTGCTGCGGCATGCGCTTGCAAAAAAATCAGACGGGCAAGGTCAGGCCGTCCAACCGGCTGAAGCGCAGGAAGCCGGAAACTCATCGGCGAAGTAACTGAAAAATTAAGTCAGGAGGATCACAGGGCGGCTCATGATTGTTTCGGAAGGCTTGACGAAGAAGTTCGACGAATTCATGGCCGTAGATGACATTCACCTCGATGTCCCTACCGGCCAGGTTTTGACGCTTTTGGGGCCAAACGGCGCAGGTAAGACTACCACCGTGCGCATGTTAACCTCGGTGTTACGTCCCACCAGCGGAACGGCGCGGGTGGCCGGCTACGATGTGATCCGCGAACCGGAGCGTGTGCGCGCCTCTGTGGGCGTGTTGACCGAGAACCACGGTCTTTACCGGCGGATGAACGCGCTCGAATACCTGGATTTCTTTGGCAGTCTGTACGGCATGCCCACCGCTGAACGGCGAAAGCGGTCGGAGCTCTTGCTGGAGCAATTCGGACTGACAGATGCCGGCAGCCGCCGGTTGGGTGAATACTCCAAAGGCATGCGCCAGAAACTGGCGCTGGTCCGGGCGATGATTCACAACCCGCCGGTGCTTTTGCTCGACGAGCCCACCTCTGCCATGGACCCGGAATCTTCGCGTATGGTACGCGACGCCATCCTGTCTCTGCGAAGCGACGACCGCACGATTATTGTTTGCACGCACAACCTGGCTGAAGCTGAGGTGCTGGCCGATCAAATCGCCATCATCCGGCGGGGCAGGATCATCTCCTACGGCGGTTTGGCGGAGATCAAACGGCGCTTCCTCGGCGACCCACAATTTGAGGTCCGCTTCGCCGCGCCGCTGTCCGGCCCGCCCGATCCTGGCGATGCTGTGCGGGTATCCGCGCTCGGCTCGGATTGGCTCCGGTACAGCACGGCAGACCCCAACCGGCAAAACCCTGTGGTGTTGCGGCGGCTGATGGAGCAGGGGCTGGCGGTGGTTTCGCTGCAGGAATCGGGCCAAAGTCTCGAATCGGCATATCTTGAAGCGGTTAACCAGGTGCCTGAGGGGGTGAATCATGCCTGAAGGCTTACATCCGGTCTGGATTATTGTCCGACGCGAGGTTCGCGATCAATTTCGCGACTGGCGCATCATCTTTCCCATCATCGGGCTGACCTTGCTTTTCCCTTTCCTGATGAATTTCACCGCGCAGCAAATCCTTGGTTTTGCGCGCGGCTACGGCGCGGACATCGTGGGCGAACGGTTGGTGCCATTTTTAATGATGATCGTCGGCTTTTTCCCGCTGTCGGCATCGCTGGTCATTGCGCTGGACACCTTTGTAGGAGAAAAAGAGCGCGGCAGCATTGAGCCGCTGCTGAATACGCCCCTGAAAGACTGGCAGCTTTACACCGGTAAACTGCTGGCAGCCATCGTGCCATCGCTGACCGCCAGCTTTCTGGGCATGGCGGTTTACCTGGGCGGGTTGGGCCTGCAACGCGTGCCGCTGCCTGAATTGGAATTGACGCTGTTGATCCTTGTACTGACCATGGTGCAAGCCGTGGTCATGGTGAGCGGGGCGGTGGTGGTCTCCAGCCAGGCGACCTCGGTGCGCGCCGCGAATTTGCTTTCCAGTTTCATCATCATCCCGATTGCGCTGCTTATTCAGGGCGAGAGTGTTTTGATGTTCTGGGGCACGTACACCACCCTTTGGTGGGCGGTTTTTGGTTTGCTGGTGCTGGCCGTGCTGCTCGTGCGGGTCGGGCTGGCGCACTTCCGGCGTGAAGAATTGCTGGGCCGGGAAATCGATGTATTAAATTTCCGTTGGGGTTGGCGGATTTTCTGGCGTCAATTCACCGGCGGGGCAGCCAACCTGAGGGAATGGTATTTCAAAGCGGTTCCGTCGGCGGTGGCGCGCATAAAGCCTGCCGTGATCTTGACCAGCCTCTTTGCCCTGGTATCCATCGGTCTCGGCGCAACCCAATTCCAACGGTTCCAGTTGGACATTCCAACCGCTGACCTGGGCGGTTCACTGGGCCAGGTGGTACAGCTCTTGCCGACCCTGTCAGCGCGGCCAATTTTGTTGATCTGGCTGCAAAACCTGCGTGTGCAGGCGATCGGGTTGATCCTGGGTGTGTTTTCGTTCGGGATCCTGGGATTCGTTCCCATCCTGGCCGGCATGGGGATCAGCGGCTACCTGGTGGCGCTGCTGGCCAACAACGGCATTCCGGCTTTAACCGCCATCACGGCCTTCCTGCTGCCGCATAGCATTTTTGAGATTCCCGGATTGATCCTGGCCACGGCGGCCGTATTCCAGTTTGGTGTGCTCATCGC
>CALMIB010000034.1 GCA_937863945.1 uncultured Longilinea sp. | reverse complement strand
AACGATGTTGAGCCCGTGGGTTACGTTGGTGACGAACACCAGGTTCTCGCCAGAATTGTGCAGGTAATCGCCCAGGCAATCCCGCGCTGTCTTCATCAAGTCGCCGATTCTGCGGCCAAGGAACTCCACCGGCTGGCGTTCCAAGAGGCGTTGCCAGGTCTGGTAAGAGTCAAAAACGGGTTTGGGTGTCGCGCCGAACGATCCGTGGTTGAGAAAAATGATCTCTGGATCCAGCATAAAAAGATCGCGGTAAGTTTTGGCTTCATTGTTCATGACGAGAATTATAAGGTCGCAAAAAGGAAATTTCTGTGATTTTAAGATCCATCCGCCAATCGTTGCAGCCGCCGAACCCAATGCCGGAAGAACTGAAGCTAAACTTGTTGCACCTGGTCATGGAGATGGGCTTGTTTGGGGTGTTTAATGCCTCCACGCGGGCGTTTCTCACCGTGTATGCGACGCGGATTCATGCGCGGCCGGAACAAATCGGGCTGTTGAACGCCATTCCAGCCATAACCTCTATCTTGTTGTCCCTGCCTTCCGGGGTTTACCTGGAAAAGCGTTCCATCAACAAATCGGCGATCGTCCTGGGAACGCTTCACCGCTTCTTCTATTTGCCATTGGCTTTTATTCCACTTCTGGCAAGCGAATCGGCTCAAGTCAACTGGATCCTGTGGGTCACGCTGGCGATGTACATTCCGTACAGTACGTTCATCCTGGCGTTCAACTCCCTGTTTGGCTCGGCGGTACCGATTGAGTGGCGGGGCTATTTTGCCGGTGCGCGCAATGCCTTATTTGCCATGGTTACCATTGTCATGGCATTGGTCAGCGGATTCCTGTTGGACCGATTGACCTTTCCGCTGGGCTACCAGGTGGTGTTTGGCATAGGGTTTGTTGGCGCCATGATGAGCACCTACCATATTGGTAAGCTCAGCCTTCCGCCTGCCTCGGCTGCTCGCGTTACTGCCCCGGAAGAATCGCGCGAAAAGATTTCGCTGCGGGCACGTATCCTTCTCCGATTGCGGTTGGATATTTTGCGTGGGCCTTTTATGCGCGTGCTGCTGGTGTTGATGGCTTTTCATTTCACTCAATACCTGCCCCTGCCGCTTTTTCCACTGTATTACGTAAATGAACTGAAGCTGGCCGATCAAACCATCAGCATTGGAACGGCGATTTTTTATGCCAGCATGTTTATAGGCTCGCTGAACCATTCGAAACTGGCCTCCCGCTTCGGCCACCGTTGGGCACTGGGAGTTGGCATGATCGTGCTTGGAATGTACCCGGGCATCTTGAGCCTTGCCAGGGGGGCAGAATTGTACCTGATTGCAAACCTGTTTAGCGGATTCGCCTGGTCGTTGTGCGGGGGCGCCTTATCCAATTACCTGCTCGAAAATGTTCCGGCAGATAGCCGGCCGGCGTACCTGGCGTGGTTCAGCCTGCTGGCAAACGTGGGTGTTTTAGCCGGGTCATTGCTCGGGCCGATGGTTAGCAACGCGATTGGCATTGTGGCTGCTCTGGTGCTGTTTGCCGTATTGCGTGCAGCTTCAGGGGTTGCCATACTCCGTTGGGGGTAAGCATGATAAAATCCTGCTTATGAGCCAGAACAAGGTTATCGCGACAAATCGAAAAGCTCACTTTGAGTTTTTTTTGTTGGACCATTTTGAAGCCGGTATCTCGCTGCAGGGGTCGGAAATCAAATCGATCCGTGCCGGGAAAGTCAGCCTGGTGGAAGCCTATGTGGAGATTGATGGGAAGGAAGCCTGGTTGGTGAATTCCCACATTGCCCAGTACGATCCGGCCAGCCGCTACAACCACGATCCCAAACGCCCGCGGCGGTTATTGCTGCACAAAAAGCAAATCAGGGAATTATGGGATGCCGTCCGGCAAAAAGGAGTGACGGTGGTGCCCGTGCAAATGTATTTTAAAGAGGGACGGGTAAAACTGGATATCGCCATCGCTAAAGGTAAAAAACTTTACGATAAGCGGAATGAGATCGCCAGGCGCGATCAAGAGCGGGAGATGGATCGAGCGCAGCACGGCCGAGATTGATGCCGGGCCAGCAAATACCTTGAAGGACCGAAACGGTCGAGTGATGGCCGGCGGGAAGCAAAAACTGAAACATGAATCGTTCGTTCGCGTTGGCCTGCTGCGCGCTCTCTTTCGCAGCCTCAGCCTTCGCGTCGGCC